>NZ_LZKV01000033.1:0-114874 GCF_001672995.1 Mycobacterium sp. 1482292.6
CAAGCAGTACGCGCGTGACCAGAGCCGGCTACGCAAGCTCGATGACCTGGGGTGGATGGTCGTCCGGGTGATCGCCGACGACAAGCCGACGACGTTGTGGGCCGCGTGCGCCGTGCGCTCATCCGTCGCGGATATCGCGACACTTAACCAGTTGCGACGACACGCCGAAAAGGATCGCAGCAGGTTAAGTTTCGCGGTATGGGGGGCGCGGGCCTGTATGGGTGTCAGTCCACCCGGGTGGCGTGCACTTCCCAGAACGGGGCGTGCGCCCGTTGACCCTCGAGCCACGGCTCGATCACCCGGAAGCGCTCCAGCAGCTTCTCGGCCTGATCGGCGATGTCGGGGTTGCGCTGGGCCATCGCCTCGATGGACTCGACGCTGATGTTGACCCGATACGTGGTGGTGCCCAGATAGGTGATCTCCCAGCCGCCGTCCGGAAGCACGTCACGAAAGTCGTTCTCGGACAACGACCGCAGCATCTTAAAGCCATTGACGTTGTGTTCGCCGAACTCGTACATGTACAGCCGGGCACCGGGCTTGGTGGCGCGGTGCAGCGCCCGCACGTACGAACTGCGCAGCTCGGGCTCGGTGCTGAAGGTGTGGTAGAAGGCGCAGTCGACCACCGTGTCGAACCGGCCGTCGAACCCGTCCAGCTTGGTGGCGTCGGCCAGCTCGAAATTGACCGTCACACCGGCCTTTTGGGCGTTCTCGCGGGCGCGCTCGATGGCGGTCGCCGAGCCGTCGATGCCGGTCGCCGAAAACCCCTTGGACGCGTAGTAGATGGCGTGGTGGCCCGGTCCGGTCCCCGGGTCGAGCACCTCACCCTTGATCGCGCCCAGCGCGACGAGCTGCTGGACCACCGGCTGCGGGCCGCCGATGTCCCACGGTGTGGCGGCCGGCAGGCCGTGCGACGTCCGCTGGTCGCGGTACATCTCCTCGAATCGGGTCGGGTCGTTGGGGTCGAAAGGCGTTGTCATGGCAGCGCATTCACCAGCTGCTCGACGGGCACCCGGGGGCCGGTGAAAAACGGCGTCTCCTCGCGGGTGTGCCGGCGGGCGTCGGTGGCACGCAGCTCGCGCATCAGGTCGACGATGCGGTGCAGTTCGGGAGCCTCGAAGGCCAAAATCCACTCGTAGTCCCCGAGCGCGAAGGCCGGGACGGTGTTGGCGCGCACGTCCTTGTACTCGCGCGCGGCCATGCCGTGCTCGGCGAGCATGCGGCGGCGCTCGTCGTCGGGCAGCAGGTACCACTCATAGGACCGAACAAAGGGATACACGCAGATGTAGGCGCCGGGCTCCTCGCCGGCCAGAAACGCCGGGATGTGGCTCTTGTTGAATTCGGCCGGCCGATGCAGCGCCACGCTGCTCCACACCGGGGCGCTGACCCGCCCGAGCGCCGTCGTGCGCCGGAAGTCGGCGTAGGTGGCCTGCAGCGCCTCGACGCGCTCGGCGTGGGTCCAGATCATGAAGTCGGCGTCGGCCCGCAGACCCGCGACGTCGTAGAGGCCGCGCACCACGACGCCGCGCTCCTCCTGCTGCTTGAAGAACGTCGACGCCTCATCGATGACGTCGCCGCGCTGGTCGCCCAGCTCACCCGGCTCGACGGAGAACACCGAGAACATCAGGTAGCGGATCTGGGAATTGAGCGAGTCGTAGTCGAGCTTGGCCATGAAACCTATCGTGCCACTTGCGCGTCGAAGCCTCCGATGGCCCCGATCACCCGCTCCGCCGCGCGCCCGGCCGCGCCCACGCAGGCCGGCACGCCGATGCCGTCCAGGTAGCTGCCGGCCACCGCCAGCGTCGGGGGCAGCCCCGCGCGCACCTCGGCGACCAGCTCGGCGTGGCCGGGGCCGTACTGCGGCATCGCGTCGATCCAGCGCTGGATGCGGGCGTCGACGGGGTCGACGGTCAGCCCGAACACGGCGGCCAGGTCGCCCAGCGCCCAGCTCAGCAGCTCGTCGTCGGGGGTGTCCGCCGCGACGCGATCGCCGAACCGCCCGAACGACAGCCGCAACAGCTGCGCGTCGCCGCGGACCCCCCATTTGCGCGACGACAGCGTGATGGCCTTGGCCCGCAGCCGCTCACCGGTCGCCACCAGCACGCCCGAACACTGCGGGAACGCGGTGTCGCCGGGCACGGCCAGCGCCATCACCACCGACGAGGCGCTGGTGATGCGTCCGGCCGCGGCGGCGCTGCGGGGGGCGATCCCGGCCAGCAGGCGGGCACACTCCCCCGCCGGGACGGCCAGGATCACCGCGTCGGCGGGCCAGCGAGTGCCGGCGTCGTCGACCACCGCCCAGCCGGCGGCGGCGGGCTCCAGCCGCGAGACCGCGGCGCGCACCCGGCGCGGGCGACCGCGCGCCACGATCTCGTCGATCAGCACCTGGTAGCCGCCCTCGAGCGCCCCGAACACCGGCGCGCCGGTGGCCGGCGGCAGCGCCTGCCGGACGGCGTCGGTCAGGCTGGTCGCGCCGCGGTCCAGGGCCGCCGCGACCGTCGGGGCCGCCGCGCGCAGCCCGATGGTGGCCGACGAGCCCGCATACACCCCGCTCAGCAGGGGATCCACCGACCGCGACACCACCTGGTCGCCGAACCGCTCGCCCACCAGGTCGGCCACCGCAGGGTCGCTGCCCGCCCGCCACGCCAGCGGGTGGCTGGGTTCGGCCTCGACGCGGGCCACCGTGGCCTCGTCGACCAGTCCCGCCACTGAGGCCGCCGACGACGGGATCCCGACGACGGTGCCCACGGGCAGCGGCCGTAACTCCTGGCGGCTGTAGATCAGTGGGCGTGCGCCGGTCGAAACCCGCTGGCGCTCAGTCAGATTCAGCTCCGCGAGCAGCGCCGGCATTTCGGGGCGGCGCAGCACGAATGCCTCGGCGCCCAGATCCATCGGCTGTCCGCCGACCGGCTCGGTGCGCAGCACGCCGCCGAGCCGGTCACCCGGATCGAACAGCGTGATCGCCGCGCCGTCGCCGGCGGCCGCGCGCAGCCGATAGGCCGCCGTCAGGCCCGAAATACCACCCCCCACAACGCAATACGAGGGGGAACTCATAGGGAGTGGACCAGCGACACCAGGTCGGTCAGCACACCGGGATCGGTTTCGGGCAACACACCGTGGCCCAGGTTGAAGACGTGGCCCGCGGCGCCGGCATCGATGGCGCGCCGGCCGTCGTCCACCACCGCGCGCGCCGCGCGTTCCACCACCGGCCAGCCCGCCAACACCACCACCGGATCGAGGTTGCCCTGCAACGCCGTGCCGGGTTGGACGCGGGCGGCCGCATCGGGCAGCGAGGTTCGCCAATCGACGCCCACCACGTTCGCGCCGACCGACGACATCGCGCCCAGCAGTTCGGCGGTGCCGACCCCGAAGTGGGTCATCGGGACGCCGTAGTCGGCCAGGGCGGCGAACACCCGGGCGCTGTGCGGCTGCACGTAGGTGCGGTAGTTCGCCAGGGACAGCGCCCCGGCCCACGAGTCGAACACCTGAATGGCGTCCACCCCGGCCTCCAGCTGCACCCGCAAGAAACCCACCGTGATGTCGGTCAGCTTCTCCATCAGCGCATGCCAGGTGTCCGGCTCGGCCAGCATCATCGCCTTGGTGCGCGCATGGTTACGGCTCGGGCCGCCCTCGATCAGATAGGACGCCAGGGTGAACGGCGCGCCCGCGAAGCCGATCAGCGGGACGTTGCCCAGCGCGGACACCAGCAGCGACACCGCGGCGGCAACAGGCTGAACCCGTTGCCGCTCAAGCGGTTTGACGGCGGCGACGTCGGCAGCGGTGCGCACCGGTGACTCGATCACCGGCCCCACCCCGGCGACGATGTCCAGGTCGATGCCCGCCCCGAGCAATGGCACCACGATGTCGGAGAACAAGATCGCCGCGTCGACGTCGTGGCGGCGCACCGGCTGCAGGGTGATCTCGCAGACCAACTCGGCGTCGAAGCAAGCCGACAGCATGTCGGTCTGGGCCCGCAGCGCCCGGTATTCGGGCAGCGAGCGACCGGCCTGGCGCATGAACCACACCGGCACCCGGTTGGGTTTGCGCCCGCTCACGGCCGCCAGATACGGCGACTCGGGAAGGTCGCGGCGAGTACTCATCAGCCTCAATGCTGCCATGGGGGCCGATGGCCGGTTGCGTAACATCAACCCGATGCCAGTCAACTACGACGAGTTTCCAAGCCTGCGCCGCGAGCTCGGGGACAACGGGGTGCTGACCCTGGTGCTGGACTCCCCCGGCCTGAATTCGGTCGGCCCGCAGATGCACCGCGACCTCGCCGACATCTGGCCGGTGATCGACCGCGACCCGGCGGTGCGCGCCGTCCTGGTCCGCGGCGAGGGCAAGGCGTTCTCCTCCGGCGGCAGCTTCGACCTGATCGACGAGACCATCAACGACTACGAGGGCCGGCTCCGCATCATGCGCGAGGCCCGCGACCTGGTGCACAACATGATCAACTGCGACACCCCCGTCGTGTCGGCGATCCGCGGGCCGGCGGTGGGCGCGGGCCTGGTGGTGGCCCTGCTGGCCGACATCTCGGTGGCGGGCCGCACCGCGAAGCTGATCGACGGGCACACCAAGCTCGGCGTGGCGGCCGGCGACCACGCCGCGATCTGCTGGCCGCTGCTGGTCGGCATGGCCAAGGCCAAGTACTACCTGCTGACCTGCGAGACGCTGCTGGGCGAGGAGGCCGAGCGGATCGGGCTGGTGTCCACCTGCGTCGACGACGACGGCGTGCTGTCCACCGCCAGCCGCATCGCCGAGAACCTGGCGCAGGGCGCACAGAACGCGATCCGGTGGACCAAGCGCAGCCTCAACCACTGGTACCGCATGATGGGCCCTACCTTCGAGACCTCGGTGGGCCTGGAATTCCTCAGTTTCAGCGGCCCCGACGTGCAGGAAGGCCTGGCGGCCCACCGCGAGAAACGTCCCGCGCGTTTTACCCGCTGAGCGCCGTCTGAGCTGCACATATAGCTTTGGTGGAGGCCCGGTAACGGCTTGGTCGCGGCGGGTTTGAAACGCGGCGCGCCTGTCGCGGCGTGTCGGGCTGTGGGTCTACCGTCGATCCCTGTGACCCGTGCCGTGACGACGCAGAACGGTCGGGATGGACAGGAGCGGCGCCAAGTGACCTCATCCGAACCGGCCCCCTTCCGCGAGGCGGTAGCGGCGATGAACGCCGTCGTCGTGCGGCCGGAGATCGAGTTGGGTCCCATCCGGCCGCCGCAACGCTTGGCTCCCCACAGCTACGCCCTGGGCGCCGAGGTCAAACATCCCGACCGCGACATCATTCCCGAACGGTCCGACGGCGACGCCTTCGGCCGGCTGATCCTGCTCTACGACCCCGAGGGGGCCGACGCGTGGGACGGCACCATCCGCATGGTCGCCTACATCCAGGCCGACCTCGACCCCAGTGAGGCGGTTGACCCGCTGCTGCCCGAAGTAGCGTGGAGTTGGCTAGTCGAGGCACTGGAGTCACGTATGGAACAAGTCGTCGCCCTGGGCGGCACCGTCACCGCCACCACATCGGTGCGCTACGGAGACATCTCCGGGCCGCCGCGCGCCCACCAGCTCGAGCTGCGCGCGTCGTGGACCGCGACCTCACCCGCGGTCGGCGGTCATGTCGAGGCGTTCTGCGAGGTGCTGGAGCACGCCGCGGGCCTACCACCCGCTGGAGTCACCGACCTGAGCTCACGGTCACGCGCCTAGCATGGGCGAACCGGCGGCCGACGGGCCGGGCAGCAGCGTGCCCGGCGACGCGGGCACCGACCCGGCGCCCACCCCGCTGCCGCGCCCTTCCGAAGGCGTCCCGCCGATCTCGGTGAGCGTCGGCGACATCGAGGCCGCCGCGCAGCGGCTGGACCGCGGGCACGGGCCGTTCGCGGTGGACGCCGAGCGGGCGTCGGGTTTCCGCTACTCCAACCGGGCCTACCTGATCCAGATCCGGCGGGCCGGCTCCGGCACGGTGCTCATCGATCCGGTGAGCCACGGCGCCGACCCGCGCCAGGCCCTGCGGCCGGTGGCCGAGGTGCTGGGCAGCGACGAATGGATCCTGCACTCCGCCGATCAGGACCTGCCGTGTCTGGCGGAGGTGGGCATGCGGCCGCCGGCACTGTACGACACCGAACTCGCCGGACGGCTGGCCGGGTTCGACCGGGTAAACCTGGCCACCATGGTCGAGCGGCTGCTGGGCTTCGGGCTGGCCAAGGGCCACGGCGCGGCCGACTGGTCCAAACGGCCGCTGCCCGCCGAATGGCTCAACTACGCCGCGCTGGACGTCGAGCTGCTCATCGAGCTGCGCGCGGCGATCGCCGATGTGCTGGCCGAGCAGGGCAAAAGTGATTGGGCCGCACAGGAATTCGATTATCTGCGCGAGGTGGGTTCGAAAGATCCGAGCGCCGCCACGCGCCGGGACCGGTGGCGGCGGACGTCGGGCATCCATCGGGTGCGCGATCAGCGTGGCCTGGCCGCGGTGCGCGAACTGTGGTTGACCCGCGACCGGATCGCGCAGCGCCGCGACATCGCGCCGCGGCGCATCCTGCCCGACTCGGCCATCATCGACGCCGCCCTGGCCAACCCGACGACCGTCGAGGAACTGGTCGCGTTGCCCGTGTTCGGGGGGCGCAATCAGCGGCGCAGCGCCGCGACGTGGCTGGCGGCGCTGGATGAGGCCCGGCGCAACAAAAACCCGCCCACCGACAGCGAAGCGCCGAACGGCCCGCCGCCGCCGTCGCGGTGGAGCAGGCGCAAACCGGAGGCCGCCGCCCGGCTGGAGGCCGCGCGCTCGGCGCTGTCGGAGGTGTCCGGGCGGGTCCACGTCCCCACCGAGAACCTGGTGTCACCGGACCTGGTGCGACGGCTGTGCTGGGACTGGGCGCCCGCCCCCGATCCGCTCGACGCCGTCGAGAACTTTCTGCGCGCCGGCCAGGCCCGGCCGTGGCAGCGGGAATTGGTGGACCCGGTGCTGGCCAAGGCGCTGCAGGCGCCGGAAGGCACCGAGCCCGCTGGATAGTGGCGATCGCGAGCGCGCCGCAGCCGGGCGAAGCGGGTCGCCACCATCGGCACTAGTCGAGGTGCTCGCGGATCTCCGCTTCGGCGACGCCGCTGCCCAGCGCGGCGACCCAGCCGGTGATGCGGCGGGCCACGTCCTGGTCGGTCAGCGCCAGATCGGACAGCAGCTCACCGCGGGAAGCCTGCTCGAAGAACTGCTGCGGCAGTCCGACGTCGCGACACGGGACGTCGATCTCCGCGCGGCGCAGGGCGGCCGACACCGCCGAGCCGACGCCGCCGTTGACCCCGTTGTCCTCGCACGTGACGACCAGCTTGTGCTGCTCCGCGAGCTCGAGAATGCTCGGCGACACCGGCAGCACCCAGCGCGGGTCGATGACCGTGACGCCGATCCCCTGGTCCTGTAGCCGCCTGGCCACCGCCAGCGCCATCGGCGCGAACGCGCCGACGCCGATCAGCAGCACGTCGTGGTTGCAGCCGCCGGCCGGGACCGCGAGCACATCGACGCCCGAGGTGCCGGAGCCGCGACGCTCGATCGCCGGGATGTCCTCGCCCACATCGCCTTTCGGGAAGCGCAGCGCCGTGGGGCCGTCGCCGATGTCGAGCGCCTCACCGAGTTCCTCGCGCAACCGGGTGGCGTCCCGGGGTGCGGCCACCCGCATGCCGGGCACGATGCCCAGCATCGACAGGTCCCACATGCCGTTGTGGCTGGCGCCGTCCGCACCGGTGATGCCGGCCCGGTCGAGCACCATGGTGACGGGCAGCTTGTGCAGCGCCACGTCCATCATGATCTGGTCGAAGGCCCGGTTGAGGAACGTCGAATAGATGGCCACCACCGGGTGCATGCCGCCCATCGCCAGCCCGGCCGCCGACGTCATCGCGTGCTGCTCGGCGATGCCGACGTCGAACAGGCGGTCCGGGAACTGCTGCCCGAACGGGGTCAGCCCGGTCGGGCCGGGCATGGCCGCGGTGATGGCCACGATGTCGCGGCGCTTGTGGGCGTAGCCGATGAGCGCGTCGGAGAACGTCGCCGTCCAGCCGGGCCCGGCGATCTTGGTCGCCTGGCCGGTGACCGGGTCGATCACACCGCAGGAATGCATCTGCTCGGCCTCGTCGTCCTCGGCCGGGGCGAAGCCCATCCCCTTGCGGGTCACCACATGCACGATCACCGGGCGGCCGAAACCGCGGGCGTGCCGCAGCGCGGCCTCCACCGCGCGCTCGTCGTGGCCGTCGACCGGACCCACGTACTTCAGTCCCAGGTCGGTGAACAGCAGCTGCGGCGACAGCGAGTCCTTGATGCCGGCCTTGACGCTGTGCATCACGCGGTAGGCGAGCCTGCCGACCAGCGGCAGCGCGCGCAGCGCGTCGCGGCCCTTCTCCAGGGCCTGCTCGTAGGCCGGCTGCAGCCGCAGCGAAGCCAGATGATCGGCGACACCGCCGATCGTCGGGGCGTAGCTGCGGCCATTGTCGTTGACGACGATGATGACGGGCCGGCCGGAGGCGGCGATGTTGTTCAGCGCCTCCCAGCACATGCCACCGGTGAGCGCGCCGTCGCCGATCACAGCGACCACGTGCCGGTTGCGGTGTCCGCTCAGCTCGAAGGCCTTGGCCAGGCCGTCGGCGTAGGACAACGACGCGCTGGCGTGGCTGGACTCCACCCAGTCGTGCTCGCTCTCGGCGCGCGACGGATACCCGGACAGGCCGCCCTTCTTGCGCAGGCTTTCGAAGTCGTGGGCGCGCCCGGTCAGCATCTTGTGCACGTAGGCCTGATGGCCGGTGTCGAAGATGATCGGATCGTGGGGTGAGTCGAACACCCGGTGCAGGGCGAGCGTCAGCTCGACCACGCCCAGATTGGGCCCCAGGTGTCCCCCGGTGGCAGCAACCTTGTGAATCAGGAACTCGCGAATCTCGGCGGCCAGATCGCGAAGCTGATGCGCAGAAAGGTGCTGCAGATCAGCGGGCCCGCGGATCTGTTCCAGCATCCAGTCAGTCTACGCAGCGCTGTGGAGAACACTACTGACGAACGTGGCGACGTTCATCGCTGCTGCGCGGGGCCGAACAGTCCGGCGAGCGTGTCATGAAGGTCGGGGTCGGCCAGGATGACGACCTCGTCCCCGGCCTCCAGTTCGGTGTCGCCCCGCACCGGCACCAGGCCGGTCGCGCGGACCACGATGCTCACCCAGATGTCACCGACGCGGTCGCCGAGACCTTCGACCGTGGAACGCTCGGCGACGGAACCGGTCGCGACGCTGAAGCGATGAACCCCCTGCGGCTCGTCGGCGAGTCGCACACCTATCTGCCATGGCCGGGTCTCCACCGTGCGCATGGGCAGGTGCAACAACCTGGCGACACCAGGCACCGAGCTGCCCTGCACCAGCACCGAGACAACGACGACGACGACCACGATGCCGTAGAGGCGTTCGGCGTCGGCGACGTGAGCAGCGCGCAGGAACTCGCCCAGCAGGATGGGCACTGCGCCCTTGAGCCCGGCGAAAAGAACGAAGGCCCGTTCGTTTCGCCGCAATCGCACGGGAACCAAGCAGGAGCCCACCGCCAACGGCCGAATCAGCACGGTTAGGGCCACGGCGAGGACGAGCCCGCAACCCCACACGTCAGGATGGGCAAGGACATTGAGATCGACGGTCAAACCCAGAATGGCGAACGCGACGATTTCCGCAAGACCCGCCAGGGCGGCGTGGAATCGCTTGATCTCCGGCTTGTAGGGCGCGCGGGCGTCGCCGATCACGATGCCGGCGACGAACACGGCCAGAAATCCCGAGCCATGCGCGAGCGTGGCAATGCCGTACAACATCAGGCAGGATGCCAGCGTTCGTAGCGAATAGAGACCTTCGCTCGGCAAGGCGACGCGACGCATGAAGACGAGCAGGACGCGACCGCCGAGCACCCCGACGGCCAGGCCGACCGCCATCTGTAGAGCGAATTGTGTTCCCACGCTGGCGAATCCGGCTGCACTGAGGCCACCGGCGGCGATCAGGCTGGACATCAAGGAGATGCCGACCGGATCATTGGCACCCGACTCGCCCTCCAGGATGGTGCCACTGCGGCCGCTGATCTCGCGTTTGCCCAAAACGGAGAAAACCACGGCCGGATCGGTCGGCGCCACGGCCGTGGCCACGAGCACCGCGGGAAACCAGCTGATTCCGCATACGTAGTGCAGCACCAGTGCCGCCCCTGCTGCGGTGAGGGCGGTGCCCACGACGCCCACCGACAGGATCGGGGCCGCCGCCGCGCGGAAGCGCGCCGGCCCGATATGCATGCCGCCGTCGAACAACACCAGCACGAGCGCGATGGTGATGACCCGTTCCACGACCCGCTCGGAGGGAGGCTGCACCGCGGGCACCGCGTGCACCGCGACGGCGGCTCCGACCAACACGAGTAATGGCACCGGGACCTTGACCCGCTCGGTTAGCCGATTCGCCAGCACCGCAACCAAACCGACCGCGCTGGAGAGCAACACCAACAGCGCGTAACGAACAGTCTCGTTCACGACGGCAGCAACCCGGTGAGCACGTCCCGCGCACACGTTCGACAAGACTCGACAGCCACGGCCCGTTCTTTGATGGTATGCACGCGGGCCTTTCGATCGATCGACAGTGTTCCTTCAAGACATCGCCGACCAGACTTCCCGGCACACCGCGACGCAGTCTAGCCGGTCGTGACACTCACCCGGGCGGCATTGCGGTGATGCGCCAGGAGGACCGTCGTCGCGACAGACTCCCTAGCGGGTCAGCAGCGCCACGCATTCGGTGTGATGGGTCAGCGGGAACGCGTCGAACACCCTGATCTTCTCCACGGTGTAACCGTGTTTGAGGTAGAGCCCGACGTCACGGGCGAACGATGCTGCCTCACAACCGATGTGCACAACGCGAGGGACGCAGGCGGCGGCCAGCAGGTCGATGACCTCGCGCCCGGCTCCCGCCCGCGGCGGATCCAGCACCGCCACATCGGCTTTCGCGGCGCGGTCTCGTTGCGCGGCCAGCGCGCGCCGCACCGAGTCGGTGACGATCTGCACCTGGGTCAGATCGGCCAGGGCGACCCGCGCGGCGCGGGTCGAGCCGCGCGAGGTGTCGACGCTGAGCACCCGCCCGGAGCGGCCCACGGCGTCGCCGAGCACGGCGGCGAAAACGCCTGCGCCGCCGTACAAATCCCACGCGCGCATCCCAGCGCCGAGCTGTGCCCAGTCGGCGATCAGGTCGCTGTAGACGCCCGCCGCGTCGCGGTGCGCCTGCCAGAAGGCGGTCACCGGCACCTGCCAGGTGCGCCCGGCCACCCGCTGCACCGCCTCGTAGCGCCCCTGGATCACCTTGGTCGCCGTGTGCCTGCCCTGCCGCAGCGTGCGCACGACGTGGCGGGTGCCGTCGTCGTCGACGGCCACGTGCAGCTGCGCCGCCGGCGGCCATTCGATGTCGTCGATCCCGTCGAGCATGCCGGGCGCCAGCTGCGCACAGCGCAGGTCGGTCACCAGGTCGTCGCTGTGATACCGGTGAAAGCCGGGCCGACGGTCGGGGCCAACGTCGAGCCGGACCCGGGTGCGCCACCCCGTCGGCGCCGAATCCGCCAAGGGCTCGGCCTCACCGCTCCAGCGATGCCCGCCCAGGCGCTCGAGCTGGTTGGCCACCACTTCGGCCTTGAGTGCGCGGGCCACCTCGGGCACCGCGAACGCCAGGTCGCAACAGCCGGCACCGCCCACCCCGGCGATCGGACACAGCGACGCGGTGCGCCCCGGCGCCGGCTCGAGGACCTCGAGAACCTCTGCGTGCCAATAGGATCCACGATCCGCGGTGACCCGGACCCGCACCCGCTCGCCGGGCAGCGCGTACCGGACGAACACCACGCGGCCTTCGTGGTGGGCGACGCAGCTGCCGCCGTTGGCGGGGGCATCGGTGGTCAACGTCAGCTCCCCCACCGGGGGCGCCGACGCGCGCGACGCGCGGGTCGATTCGCGGGTCAATCGAAGATTCCCCGGCGAGCGTCGCCCGGCGCCACGTGCGGCTGCAAGGTCTTGCGTCGTTCCGACGAACTCAATTGCCACGGAACCGAAGTCACCATGACGCCCGGCATGAACAACAGCCGCCCCTTGAGCCGAAGGGCGCTCTGGTTGTGCAACACCTGCTCCCACCAGTGGCCCACCACGTACTCCGGAATGAACACCGTCACCACGGTGCGCGGGGACTCCTCCCTGGCCCGTTTGACGTATTCCAGGACGGGACGGGTGACTTCGCGATACGGCGAGGCGATGACCTTGAGCGGGACGCTGATATCGCTTTCTTCCCACTTGTGCACCAGGTCGCGGGTCTCGGCATCGTCGACGCTGACCGTCACCGCCTCGAGAACGTCGGGCCGGGTGGCCCTGGCGTAAGCCAGCGCACGCAGGGTCGGCAGGTGCAATTTCGAGACCAGCACCACGGCGTGATTGCGGCTGGGCAGCACCACGTCGTCCTGCGCGGCGGCCTGCTCGGCCAATTCGCGGTTCACGGTGTTGTAGTGCCGGTGAATCATTTTCATCACGCCGAACAGCAGGCTCATCGCGAACAGGGCGATCCACGCGCCGGAGACGAACTTCGTCACCAACACCACCAACAGCACCGCGCCGGTGGACAGCAACCCGACCGTGTTGACCACCCGCGAGCGCATCATCTTGCGCCGCGCCCGCGGATCGGTCTCGGTGCGCAGCAACCGGCTCCAGTGCCGGACCATGCCGATCTGACTCAGCGTGAACGAAATGAACACCCCGACGATGTACAGCTGGATCAACGCGGTGACCTCACCGCGGAACGCGATGATCGCCAGCAGCGCCGCCCCGGACAAGAACAGGATGCCGTTGGAGAACGCCAATCGGTCTCCGCGGGTGTGCAATTGGCGCGGCAGGTAGCTGTGCTGCGCGAGGATCGAGCCGAGCACCGGGAACCCGTTGAACGCGGTGTTGGCCGCCAGCACCAGAATCAGGGCGGTCACCGTGGCGATCAGCAGAAACCCGATGTGAAAGCTCCCGAACACCGTCTGGGCGAGCTGGGTGACCAAGGTCTTCTGGTAGTAGCCCTTCGGCGCGCCGCCCAGCTGCGTCGCGGGGTCCTCGACCAGCTGAACCCCGATCTTCTGGGCCAGCACGATGATGCCCATCAAGAGCGTCACCGCGATGCCACCGAGCATCAGGAGGGTGGTCGCGGCGTTGCGCGACTTGGGTTTCTGGAACGCCGGCACCCCGTTGCTGATCGCCTCGACACCCGTCAGCGCCGCACACCCCGAGGAAAACGACCGCGCCACCAAGAACGCCAGGGCGAAACCGACGACCTGGCCGTGCTCGGCGTGCATCTGGAAACCGGCCGACTCGGCCCGCAGCGGATTACCCAACACGAAGATCCGGAACAGCCCCCAGCCGATCATCACCAGGACCCCGATGATGAACGCGTACGTCGGCACCGCGAACGCGACCCCCGACTCGCGCACCCCCCGCAGGTTCAGCGCCATCACCAGCAGGATGGAGGCCACACAGAAGAACACCTTGTGCTCGGCCACGATCGGGATCGCCGAGCCGATGTTCGCCATCGCCGAGGCCGTCGAGACCGCAACGGTGAGAACGTAATCCACCATCAGCGCGCTGGCGACCACGAGGCCGGCGGTGTCGCCGAGGTTCGTGGTGACCACCTCGTAGTCGCCGCCACCGGACGGGTAGGCGTGCACGTTCTGGCGGTAGCTGGCCACCACCACCAGCATCACCGCGGCCACCGCAAGCCCGATCCAGGGTGTCAGCGCGTACGCCGTCACCCCGGCCACCGAGAGCATCAGGAAGACCTCCTCGGGCGCATACGCCACCGAGGACAGCGCGTCGGAGGCGAACACCGGCAAGGCGATCCGCTTGGGCAGCAGAGTGTGACTCAGCCGGTCGCTGCGAAACGGCCGGCCGATAAGCAACCGACGAGTGGCGGTTGAAAGTTTGGACACGAGAGCCAAGAGTAAGCCCAGACGGGTTTGGCGGTAGCGTTCGTAGGAGAATGTTCGCCGACCGAAACGGCTGGCCGACGTGGGTTGCCGGTTGACGCGGCCGAGAGGACCTCAAGTTGCGAGTAGTGGTGATGGGCTGCGGCCGGGTCGGTTCATCGGTCGCCGACGGGCTCTCCCGCATCGGTCACGACGTCGCGGTCATCGACCGGGACAGCACCGCCTTCAACCGGCTCAGCCCCGAATACGCCGGCGAGCGGGTGCTGGGGCAGGGATTCGACCGAGACGTGCTGCTGAGGGCCCGCATCGAGGAGGCCGACGCGTTCGCCGCGGTGTCGTCCGGCGACAACTCCAACATCATCTCGGCGCGACTGGCGCGCGAGACCTTCGGCGTGAAGCGGGTCGTGGCCCGCATCTACGACGCCAAGCGCGCCGAGGTCTACGAGCGGCTGGGCATTCCCACCATCGCCACTGTGCCCTGGACCACCGACCGCCTGCTCAACGCGTTGCTGCGCGAGTCGGAGACGGCCAAGTGGCGCGATCCGACCGGCACGGTCGCCGTGTCCGAGGTCGTCCTGCACGAGGACTGGATCGGGCATCGGGTCACCGACCTGGAGCAGGCCACCGGCGCCCGGGTCGCGTTTCTGATCCGGTTCGGCGCCGGCGTGCTGCCGGAGCCCAAATCGGTGATCCAGGCCGGCGACCAGGTTTATGTGGCCGCGATCTCCGGCCGCGCCGCCGAGGCGGTGGCCATCGCCGCGCTACCACCGAGCGAAGAGCTGTGATGAATTCGACCGAACACCCTGTTGAGGAGCGGCGCCGATGAAGGTAGCTGTCGCCGGCGCCGGCGCGGTCGGGCGCTCGGTCACCCGGGAACTCATCGGCAACGGCCACGACGTGACGCTGATCGAACGCAACCCCGATCACGTCGACGTCGACGCGATCCCGGCCGCGCACTGGCGGCTGGGCGACGCGTGCGAACTGAGCCTGCTGGAGTCGGTGCACCTGCAGGAGTTCGACGTGGTGGTGGCCGCGACCGGCGATGACAAGGCCAACGTCGTGCTGAGCCTGCTGGCCAAGACCGAGTTCGCGGTCCCGCGGGTGGTGGCCCGGGTCAACGACCCTCGCAACGAGTGGTTGTTCACCGACGCGTGGGGGGTCGACGTGGCGGTGTCGACGCCGCGCATGCTGGCCTCGCTCATCGAAGAGGCCGTCGCCGTCGGAGATCTGGTGCGGCTGATGGAATTCCGCAAGGGCCAGGCCAACCTCGTCGAGATCACCCTGCCCGACGACACGCCGTGGGGCGGCAAGCCGGTGCGCAAGTTGCAGCTGCCGCGCGACACCTCGCTGGTGACGATCCTGCGTGGCCCGCGCGTGATCGTGCCCGAGGAGGACGAGCCGCTGGAGGGCGGCGACGAGCTGCTGTTCGTCGCCGTCGCCGAGGCGGAAGAGGACCTGCAGAAGCTGCTGCTGGGCAGCCACAGCCCGGGCGGCTAGTGGCGATCGCCAGCGCGGCGGAGCCGGGCGTAGCGGGTCGCCACCATCAGGACTGATCAGTCGGTGACGGCGTCGGGCTCCATTTCGACCGCGGGGGCATCGGCTGCGGCGATGGCGCGCTGCGCCGACTTGATCGCCGCATAGGTGGCCAGCGCGGCCAGCGCGGTCAGCGGCCAGCCCATCCCGATCCGCGCCGCCGCCAGCCAACCGGTCCGGTCGGCGTCATACAGCAGCCCCTGCACCACGAACCGCGCGGCGAACACCAGCACCCAACCCACCGACGCCACGTCGAAGGCGTAGACCGCCCGCGGCACCTCGCGCCAGCGGTCGCCGCGCCCGGTGGCCCAGCTCCACGCGTAACCCACCAGGGGCCGGCGGATGAGCACCGACGCCGCGACGACGACCGCCCACACCAGCGACATCCAGATGCCCAGCAGGAAATAGCCCTTGGACTCGCCCAGCAGGTAGGCGATCAGCGCGCACAGCGCGACCCCGAAGAAACCCGAGAACGCCGGCTGCGGGGAGTCGCGGCGGATCAGCCGCCACACCAGGATCAGCGCGGCCACCGCCAGCGCGGCCACGATCGCGGGAACCAGCCCGGAGACGCTCGAGGCGATGACGAAGACCACCACCGGGAGCGAGGAATAGATGACACCGCTGACCCCGCCCGCCTGTGCGAGCAGGCGTTCCGGGCTGATGCGGTTGGTGCTCATGTTTTCCGACGTGCCCGACTGCGGCGGGGTTGCCCCCGGATCTTCGGGGTCAGTCACCGCTGAATTTCGTAGTGCGGGTTGTAGATCGCCTTGTTACCGTTCTCCAGCTTGCCGAGGCGTCCACGCACCCGCAGCGTGCGGCCCGAGTCGATGCCCGGGATGCGACGCTGTCCCAGCCACACCAGCGTGACGGTGTCGCTGCCGTCGAACAATTCGGCACGGACCCCGCCGGAACAGGCCCTGCCGTTGCACTCGACGCTTCGCAGCGTGCCCACCATCGTGACCTCCTGGCCCCGCTGGCAATCAATCGCGCGTTGCGCGCCGGTGCTTGCGACCTCGTCGGACAGTTCCTCCGAATCGAGTTGCTCCGGATCCTCCGTCAACCGACGGGTCAGCCGGCGCAGATACCCTTGGGCCCCCATGGCCACTCCTGACAATGCTGATAAGCCTCGACGCTTCCATTTATGCCAACGGACACCGTAGACCTCTTGGTTCCCCAGCGCCAACCGACTCAAACCTCGTGTTGGAGGGCGCATGAACGGCGGGGCACTATCTAGTGGTGGTGGTCGATCTGCGCGGTGTCACGACGGTGTTGTTGCCCGGAACCGGCTCCGACGACGACTACGTTCACCGGGCGTTTTCCCGTCCCCTATCCGAGGTTGGGGCGTTGCTGGTGACCCCGCCGCCGCGGCCCGACCGGTTGATCGAGGGCTATCTCGCGGCGTTGGACGGCGCGGCGCACGGCGGGCCGATCGCGGTGGGCGGGGTCTCGATCGGCGCGGCGGTGGCGGCCGCCTGGGCGCTGGTCCATCCCGACCGCACCATCGCGGTGCTGGCCGCGCTGCCGGCCTGGGCCGGCGCCCCCGGGGCAGCGCCCGCGGCGCTGGCGGCGCGGTATTCGGCGTCACAGTTGCGCGCCGACGGACTGGCGGCCACCACAACGCAGATGCGGGCGTCCAGCCCGCCGTGGCTGGCCGACGAGCTGACCCGGTCGTGGGGCGCCCAGTGGCCACACCTACCCGACGCCATGGAAGAAGCCGCCGCCTACGTCGCGCCGAGCTGCGACGAGCTGGCCGGGCTGGCCGCGCCGCTGGGGGTGGCGTCCGCGGTCGACGACCCGATCCACCCGTTACAGGCCGGAATCGACTGGGTCGCGGCGGCGCCGCGCGCGGCGCTGCGCACGGTGACGCTCGATCAGATCGGGGCCGATCCCGCCGCCCTGGGTGCGGCCTGCCTGAGCGCGCTGGCCGAACTCTAGCCCGCTGGTGGCGACCCGCAGCGCCCGGCTGGGATCTTGCTGCCGCATCCGCGGCAGCGCCACGAAGCCGGGTCAGCCGCCGGTGGTGGTGCGCAGCTGCTGCATGGCCGACCCGTCGGCGCTGCGACGCGCGGCCGGCTCGTTGGACGGCGCCTGCTGCCCCTCGGCCTGCTGCTGGGCGGCCTGCTGCTGCGCGGCGGCGGCTTCGCGCAGCTGCTGGGCCATGGGCTCGGGCAGCTGCACGGTCAGCGGCGTGCGCACCGGCAGCGGCGTGTCGCCACGCCGAACCACGGTGTCCGCCAAGGCCGCTCGCGCCTCCTGCTCCAGGGCTTCCATCGTCTCGTGGGGGCCGTTGATGACGCAGCGGATCATCCAGCGATAGCCGTCGACGCCGATGAAGCGCACGACGCCGGTGGCGGTGCCCACCACCTCGCGACCCCACGGGCCGTCCTTGATGCTCACCTGGGCCGAGTCGTTGCGCAGCGATTCGGCGAGCTCGCTGGCCACTTCACGCCATAGGCCGCCCGTCTTCGGCGCGGCATAGGCGGCGATGGTGAACCGGCCGTTGGGCGTGACGACCCAGACCGCGCTCGGCACACCGGTTTCGGTCAGCTCGACCTGCAGCTGCCCGGCCTCCGGCATGGGAATCAGCACCGAGCCCAGGTCTAGGCGGGCCAGCTCCGCGACCGCCGGGTCGTCGAAGTCCTCGATGTCGAACGGTCCTTCGAGCTCCTCGGGGGCCGGCTCGTCGGCGTCGCGGGCCGCCACCTCGTCGGCCGTCGAGGTGTCGGCGCTGGTGGCGTCGTCGTCTTTGGGTGTGCGCTTACCGAATGCCATCACAAACTCGCATGTCCGCCGGAGGAACCGTGACCACCATCGCCACGGGATGTTTCGGCCAGCCCGGCCTCGTCGAACGACGACACCTCGACCAACTCCACTAATTCGACTCGCTGCACCAGCAACTGGGCGATGCGATCGCCGCGGTGCACCACGATCGGATCGGTCGGATCCAGGTTGATCAGCGCAACCTTGATCTCGCCGCGATAGCCCGCGTCGATGGTACCCGGGCTGTTGACGATCGAAAGTCCCACTCGCGCAGCCAAACCCGACCGCGGATGCACCAAGCCGACCATGCCGAACGGGATGGCGACTGCGACCCCCGTTCGCACCAGGGCGCGCCGCCCCGGCTCGAGTTTGACGTCTTCGGCGCTGTACAGATCGATCCCGGCGTCGCCCTCGTGGGCGCGGCTGGGCAGCGGAAGCTCGGGGTCAAGGCGCACGATGGCCAGACTGGTCGACACGGGGGCACAGACTACCCTTGACTGCGTGTCCGATACGCGCGTCGCGCCGCACAACGTGCGGTATCGCGAACGATTGTGGGTCCCGTGGTGGTGGTGGCCACCGGCCTTTGCGCTCGCGGGCATCATCGCTTTCGAATTCAACATGGGCGTCACCCGCCAATCGACCTGGTGGCCGTACGCAGCGCTGTTCGCGGTGGCGGCCGCGGCGCTGTTGTGGCTGGGCCGCATCGAGATCCGGGTGACCGGCGACCCGACCGTGCCCGGCGAAGTGCAGCTGTGGGCCGGTCCGGCGCACCTGCCGGTCACCGCGATCGCCCGGTCCGCGCAGATAGCCCCGTCGGCCAAGTCCGCGGCGCTGGGCCGCCAGCTCGACCCGGCCGCGTACGTCCTACACAGGGCATGGGTGGGGCCGATGATCCTGGTCGTGCTCGACGACCCGGACGATCCGACGCCGTACTGGCTGGTGAGCTGCCGTCACCCCGAGCGGGTGCTGTCGGCCCTGACACGGTAGGCGCAGCTATCAGGCCGCGCAGTCGGTACAGATCATCACGCCGTTCTTCTCGCTGGCCAGCCGACTGCGGTGTTGCACCAGAAAGCAGCTCGAGCAGGTGAACTCGTCGGCCTGCTTCGGAATCACGCGCACCGACAGTTCTTCCCCGGACAGGTCGGCACCCGGCAGTTCGAAGTTCTCAGCGGATTCAGATTCGTCGACGTCGACGACGGCCGAAGCCGCCTCGTTCCGTCGCGCTTTGAGCTCCTCCAGCGAGTCCTCCGAAACGTCGTCCGTCTCGGTGCGCCGTGGAGCGTCATAGTCGGTAGGCATATCTCTTCCCCTGCCCTATTGCCTCTGCATGCCCGCGATATCCAAGCATCGCTTTGTACCAGCGTCGAACGCATCCACCAAATGATTCGTGCCCGTATCGCGGCCCATTAAGGTGTGATTTACGTCACACCTCTATTTTCACCCTTGCGCTCGTCTCTGAACAGTGGGTTTAGCGTGCGGCTAGAGTGCACCTGTGGTCACGCAAATCACCGAGGGTACAGCGTTTGACAAGCACGGTCGGCCTTTTCGGCGCCGCAACCCCCGGCCCGCCATCATCGTGGTGGTTCTTCTCGCAGTGGCCACCGGCGTCGTCTGGACGATCGCGCTGACGCGCCCCGCCAAGGTGCACGAGGCCGCGGTGTGCAATCCCCCGCCGCAGTCGGCCGGTTCGGCGCCGGCCCAGCTCGGCGAGCAGGTGTCGCGCAGCGCCATGATGGACGTCACGCCCGCCAAGCTGGCCGACACCAAGGTTCGCGTCCTCAACGCCAGCGGCCGGGGCGGCCAGGCCGGCGACGTCGCCGGCGCCATGAAGGACCTCGGCTTCGCCCAGCCGACCGCCGCCAACGACCCGCTGTATGCGGGCACCAGGCTTACCTGTCAGGGCCAAATCCGTTTCGGCACCGCCGGACAGGCCACCGCGGCCGCCGTGTGGCTGGTCGCGCCGTGCACCGAACTGTTCAACGACAACCGCGCCGACGACTCCGTCGACCTGGCGCTGGGCACCGACTTCAGCGCGCTGGCGCACAACGACGACATCGACGCCGTGCTCGCCACCCTGCGTCCCGGCGCCACCGAACCCTCAGATCCCACGCTGCTGGCCAAGATTCACGCCAGCAGCTGCTGACGCGGGCGGTCAATCCAGAATCGGATCCAGGCCGTTGAAGCGCTCCAGCACGGCCAGCAGTTCGTCGGCGATTCCGGGCGCGGCGGCCAGCGCCAGGCCCGCCCCGGCCGCTCCGGGCGCGGGCAGGACCACCCGAGCTCCCGCCTCGGAGGCGATCAGCGCCCCCGCGGCGCGATCCCACACCTGCAGACCGTGCTCGTAGAAGGCGTCGAGCCGGCCCGAGGCGACCATGCAAAGATCCAGTGCCGCCGAACCGATCCGGCGGACATCGCGGACCACCGGCAGCATGCGCGCCAACAACGCCGCCTGTGCCGCGCGGCGCTGGCGCGAATAGCCGAAACCGGTGCCCAGCAACGCCATCGACAGATCGTCGACGGCGGCGCTCTGCAGCGGCTGCGTCCCCTCGTCGTCGGCGACATGCGCGCCCAGGCCCAGCGCCGCCGAGTACACCCGGTTCCCGACGACGTCGGCGACCGCCCCCGCCATCGATTCGCCGTCGACCTGGGCGCCGATCGACACGGCGTAGGCGGGGATGCCGTAGACGAAATTCACTGTGCCGTCGATGGGATCGAGCACCCAGGTGACCGTCCCGGCCGGCGTGCCCGCCGGATCGTCGGGACCGCCGCCTTCCTCGCCGAGAATCGGGTCCCCAGGCCGTAATTCGGCCAGCCGGTCGCGCAGCAGCCGTTCCGTTTCGGTGTCGACCACGGTCACGGGGTCGGTCGGGGTGCTCTTCGATCGCACCGCGCCACTGTCGGAGGTCTGCAAGCCCGCGTCGGCGCCGAAAACCTCTGCCCGCCGACGCGTCACGAACGCGGCGGCCTCCGCGGCCAAGGTTTCGGCGACCGATCGCAGCCCCACAAGCTCGTCATCGGAAGGGGTCACCGGTCTATCCGATCACAGTCGCCGGGGGTCGCGCAGACGCCGCGGGCCGCACCGCCGCGGCGCTAAGGTGAGCGGACAGCCCAGTCACGCCGAGGAGATTCGATGACCAGCACCGACTCGACCACGGAGACGCCCGGCATCGCCGCCGGCGACGGCAGGCCGCAGCGCCGCGGATTCGGCATCGACGTCGGCGGCAGTGGCATCAAGGGCGGCATCGTCGACATGGACACCGGGCAGCTGATCGGCGAGCGGGTGAAGCTGCTGACCCCGCAGCCCGCGACGCCCGCGGCGGTCGCCAAGACCATCGCCGAGGTGGTCGACGCCTTCGGCTGGACCGGCCCGCTGGGAGTGACCTATCCCGGGGTCGTCACGCACGGCGTCGTGCAGACGGCGGCCAACGTGGACAAGGCGTGGATCGGCACCAACGCGCGCGACATCATCAGGGCCGAACTGGACGGTCAGGACGTCGTCGTCCTCAACGACGCCGACGCGGCCGGGCTGGCAGAGGAGCACTACGGGGCGGGCAAAGGCCAGTCGGGACTGGTGGTGTTGCTGACCTTCGGCACCGGGATCGGTTCGGCGGTGATTCACAACGGGACGCTGATTCCCAACACCGAGTTCGGCCATCTCGAGGTCGGCGGCAAGGAGGCCGAGCAGCGGGCCGCGTCCTCGGTGAAGGAGCGCAACGGCTGGTCCTACGAAAAGTGGGCCAAGCAGGTGACCAAGGTGCTGGTGAGCATCGAGAACGCGGTATGGCCTGACCTGTTCATCGCGGGCGGCGGCATCAGCCGCAAGGCCGACAAATGGGTACCGCTGCTGACCAACCGCACCCCGGTGGTGGCCGCGGCCCTGCTCAACACGGCCGGGATCGTCGGCGCGGCGATGGCCGCCACCTCGGACGTGACGCACTGATTTCGCCCGGCAGAGCCGTAGGACCCCGCACTGTCGTTACAATGGTGCTCGGCGAATGCCCAACCGACAGCGTGCGACTACTCACGCTGATACCAACGCCGACATCGACATAGCAGACACTTTCGGTTAACCATGCCCACTACCCACCGAGAGTGAGCCCAAACGAAGGGGTGTAAGTGGCAGCGACGAAAGCAAGCCCGGCAACGGATGGGCCGGTGAAACGCACCGCCACGAAGTCTCCGTCGTCCCCCGCCAAGCGACCGGCGGCCAAGTCTGCCAACGGCTCGGCGCCCGCGAAGCGGGCCGCCAAGGCGGCATCGCCGTCCACCGAGGCCGACGATCCCAAGAAGACGCGCGCTGCGGCCAAGGGCGCCGGCGCCAAGGCGCCGACCGCGCGCGGAACCAAGGCGGCCAAGGGCGGCCCGGCGGATCCCGACGCCCTCGATTCCGACGGTGCCGTCGAGGATCTGGACAACGAGCCCGACCTCGAGGGTGAGCCCGGCGAGGACCTCGACATCGACACCGACCTCTCCCTCGACGACCTCGAGGAGGACGTAGCGTCCGACGGCGAGGACGCCGAGGAGGTCGAGGCCGACGAGGCCGAAGGCGAGGACGAGCCCGAGGAAGAGGCCGCAGCCAAGCCCGCCAAGGCCGCCGACGCCGCGGCCGAGGAGGACGAGGAGATCGCCGAGCCGTCCGAAAAGGACAAGGCCTCCGGCGATTTCGTGTGGGACGAAGACGAGTCCGAGGCGCTGCGGCAGGCCCGCAAGGACGCCGAGCTGACGGCCTCGGCCGACTCGGTTCGCGCCTACCTCAAGCAGATCGGCAAGGTCGCGCTGCTCAACGCCGAGGAAGAGGTTGAGCTGGCCAAGCGGATCGAGGCCGGGCTGTACGCCACCCAGCTGATGACCGAACTTGCCGAGCGCGGCGACAAACTGCCCGCCGCCCAGCGTCGCGACATGATGTGGATCTGCCGCGACGGTGATCGCGCGAAGAACCATCTGCTGGAAGCCAACCTGCGACTGGTCGTCTCGCTGGCCAAGCGCTACACGGGTCGCGGCATGGCGTTCCTGGATCTGATCCAGGAGGGCAACCTGGGTCTGATCCGCGCGGTCGAGAAGTTCGACTACACCAAGGGTTACAAGTTCTCCACGTACGCGACGTGGTGGATCCGGCAGGCCATCACCCGCGCCATGGCCGACCAGGCCCGCACCATCCGTATCCCGGTGCACATGGTCGAGGTCATCAACAAGCTGGGCCGTATCCAGCGCGAGCTGCTGCAGGACCTGGGCCGCGAGCCCACGCCCGAGGAGCTGGCCAAGGAAATGGACATCACGCCCGAAAAGGTGCTGGAGATCCAGCAATACGCCCGCGAGCCGATCTCGCTGGACCAGACCATCGGCGACGAGGGCGACAGCCAGCTGGGTGATTTCATCGAGGACAGCGAGGCCGTGGTGGCCGTGGACGCGGTGTCGTTCACGCTGCTGCAGGACCAGCTGCAGTCGGTGCTGGAGACGCTCTCGGAGCGCGAAGCGGGCGTAGTACGCCTGCGGTTCGGCCTCACCGACGGCCAGCCGCGCACGCTGGACGAGATCGGGCAGGTTTACGGCGTGACCCGTGAGCGCATCCGCCAGATCGAGTCCAAGACGATGTCGAAGCTGCGCCACCCCAGCCGCTCCCAGGTGCTGCGCGACTACCTCGACTAGCCGTTCGCACCGAAACGATTGGCGCGCAAGCCATCTCGACGTCGGTGTGATCCGGTAAGTCAAACGCGCGCCGCCGCCGAGAAATTCGGCTGCGGTGGCGGCTCTGCCGTCGTACCGTGAGGCGCATGCCTACCAACCGCACAATGGTCTCGTCCGGCTCCGACTTCGAGTCGGCGGTCGGCTACTCGCGCGCGGTGCGCGTCGGGCCGCACGTGGCGGTGGCCGGAACGACCGGCGCCGGGCCCGCCGGCGACATCGCCGCCCAGACTCGAGATGCGTTGCGCCGCATCGAGATTGCGCTGGGTCAAGCGGGGGCGGCGCTCACCGACGTGGTGCGTACCCGCATCTACGTCACCGACATCTCGCGCTGGCGCGAGGTGGCAGCGGTGCACGAGCAGGTCTTCGGCGCGATCCGGCCCGCGGCCACCATGGTCGAGGTCGCGGCGCTCATCGCCCCCGAGTTACTGGTGGAGATCGAAGCCGACGCCTACGTCGACACCGGCGCGAAGGTGCCGTCGTCGGCCGGCGGGTAGGCGGTGACGCGGACCACGGCGGCCACCGGCAGCGGGCCGTACAGATGCGGGAACAACATCGACTCGGGATCGGTTGGTACACCCGGCTCCCACCGCACCGGCGCGGCGAGCAGCGCCGGGTCGATGTGCAACAGGACGAGATCCTCGCGGCCGCGGTAGAGCCGGTTGGCCGGCAGGTGCACCTGCTCGGGCGTCGACAGATGGATGAACGCACCACCGCCGGCGTCCTCCGGCAGGATGCCGCCCAGCCGGCGCGCCCGCGCCCACTGCTCGGTTCCGCACAGATGCACCAGGACGTCCGAGGCGAAGGTCACACTTCGAACCCTAGAGATCGCCCAAACCAAACCTGACCAGGCCGTGAGAAACGACACACCCGATAACGATCGGGGAACAAGGCGAAAACGCCATACGTCTGAGAAAGTGAATGTACGAGAACGGAGAAGCCATGAATGCAACTCTGACGAGTCCAGAACTGACCCGGGCCGACCGCTGCGACCGCTGCGGTGCTGCGGCCCGAGTGCGCGCCAAGCTGCCTTCCGGACTGGAGCTTCTCTTCTGCCAGCACCACGCCAACGAGCACGAGGCGAAGCTGACCGAGCTGGACGCCGTGCTGGAGTTCAGCGAAAGCTAAGCCGCGGCGAACTCGCCCATCGCCAATGTGGGCGGTGCGAGCGATCTTCGGTAATGCTGGACGGGTATGAGCGAGCAGGTCGCAAAACCGTCGCGCCACCACATTTGGCGAATCACCCTGAGGACTCTTTCCAAGAGTTGGGACGACTCGATTTTCTCGGAGTCGGCTCAGGCTGGTTTCTGGTCGGCGTTGTCACTTCCGCCGCTGCTGCTCGGGCTGCTGGGCACGCTGGCGTATGTGGCTCCGCTGTTCGGCCCCGACATGCTGCCCAGCATCCTGCGTCAGCTGATCTCGACGGCGCACAGCGTGTTCTCCCGCAGCGTGGTCAACGAGATCATCGAGCCGACCGTGCGCGACATCGCCAACAACGCCCGCGGCGAGGTGGTGTCGCTGGGTTTCATCATCTCGCTGTGGGCGGGGTCGTCGGCGATCTCGTCGTTCGTTGACTCCGTGGTCGAGGCGCACGACCAGACGCCATTGCGCCATCCGGTGCGCCAACGCCTGTTCGCGTTGTTCCTCTACGTGGTGGGGTTGGTGTTCGTGGTGGCGACGGCGCCGTTGGTGGTCCAAGGGCCACGCAAGGTGGGTGAGCACATTCCAGTCAGCCTGGCCAACGCGCTGCGCTACGGCTACTACCCGGCCTTGATCCTCGTCTTGATGATCGGGGTCGTGATCTTGTACCGCGTGTCGTTGCCGGAGCCGCTGCCGACGCATCGGCTGATCTTCGGCGCGGCGCTGGCCACCGCGGTGTTTGTGATCGCCACTCTGGGCCTGCGGATCTACCTGCAGTGGATCACCAGTACGGGCTACACCTACGGCGCGCTCTCGACGCCGATCGCATTCCTGCTGTTCTCGTTCTTCGGGGGCTTCGCGATCATGATCGGCGCCGAACTCAATGCCGCCATCCAGGAGGAATTCCCCGCGCCCAGGACGCATGCGCACCGGCTGCGCAGATGGCTGCTGTCGCGCTCGCCCGCGCTGGCGAAGGCGGCGGACACGCTGTCCAATCCGGTGACCAAGAATCCCATCACCGCGCAACGCGAGGTCGCGCCGGCGGAGCCGCCCGGCTAGATCAGTCCTTCTTCATCCGGTCGTAGATCTGCTTGCAGTCCGGGCAGACCGGTGAGCCCGGCTTGGCCGCCTTGGTGACGGGAAATACCTCGCCGCACAACGCCACGACGTGATTGCCCATGACCGCGCTCTCCGCGATCTTGTCCTTCTTGACGTAATGGAAGTACTTCGGGGTGTCGCTGCCGGTCCCGTCGTCGACGCGTTCGTCGGTCTCGGTGCGTTCGATCGTTTGGGTCTGCATATCTGACATTGTGCACTGCTCGCCGGGCGCTGCGCGCGGCCCAGAAACCGTCCGAGCCGGAATCGGCGAGTTGTGGGACAGTGGAGAAATGAAGCACGGCTCCGATCCGGGGTTCGACGACCGGTTCGATGACTTCGACGGCAACAAGAGCCGCCCGGTGCTCATCACCGCCGCCGCGACCTCGTACGAGGAGCAGCATCGCGCGCGGGTCCGTAAGTACTTGACCTTGATGGCATTCCGCATCCCGGCGCTCATCCTGGCTGCGGTCGCCTACGGCGCGTGGCACAACGGGCTGATCTCCCTGGCGATCGTGGCGGCCTCCATCCCGTTGCCCTGGATGGCCGTGTTGATCGCGAACGATCGGCCGCCGCGCAGCGCCGAGGAGCCGCGCCGGTTCGACGACGCCCGCCAGCACATTCCCCTGTTCCCGCGGGCCGAACGTCGCGCGCTCGAGGCGCCGCGACCGCCGCAACCGGACTGGCCTCCCGGCGCCCGCGGCGGAATTGATCCCGACTAGCCGTCGTTTCGCCGAAGGTGCCGCCGTCGCGGACTTCTCAGGACTTTCTCAGGTCGACGGCACATTTCTGCACGTCAAGACGTGTGAGATAGGGAATCGCTGGGAACTCTCAGAGCTGATCTGTCGTTGAACTCGATGACAGAACAAAGCCGAACGGGAGGTCGCTATGGCGAACGCCAGCACGAGCAGATTTGACGGCGATCTGGATGCTCAAAGCCCCGCAGCGGATCTAGTGCGCGTATATCTGAACGGAATCGGTAAGACGGCACTGCTCAATGCGGCGGGTGAGGTCGAACTCGCGAAGCGCATCGAGGCCGGGCTCTACGCCGAACACCTGCTCGCAACGCGTAAGCGCCTCGGGGAGAACCGTAAACGCGATCTAGAGGCCGTGGTGCGGGATGGTCAGGCGGCGCGTCGTCACCTGCTGGAAGCCAACCTGCGTCTGGTGGTGTCGCTGGCCAAGCGGTACACCGGTCGCGGCATGCCGTTGCTGGACCTGATTCAAGAGGGCAACCTCGGGCTGATCCGCGCGATGGAAAAGTTCGATTACACAAAGGGATTCAAGTTCTCGACCTACGCGACGTGGTGGATCCGTCAGGCGATCACCCGCGGCATGGCCGACCAGAGCCGCACCATCCGGCTGCCGGTCCATCTGGTGGAGCAGGTCAACAAGCTGGCGCGGATCAAGCGCGAGATGCACCAGAACCTGGGACGCGAGGCCACCGACGAGGAACTGGCCGCCGAGTCCGGCATCCCGGTGGAAAAGATCAACGACCTGCTCGAGCACAGTCGCGACCCGGTGAGCCTCGACATGCCGGTCGGTTCCGAGGAGGAAGCACCGCTGGGCGACTTCATCGAGGACGCCGAGGCGATGTCGGCCGAGAACGCGGTGATCGCCGAGCTGCTGCACACCGACATCCGCAGCGTGCTGGCCACCCTGGACGAGCGTGAGCACCAGGTCATCCGGCTGCGCTTCGGCCTGGACGACGGTCAGCCGCGCACCCTGGACCAGATCGGCAAGCTGTTCGGCCTGTCCCGCGAGCGGGTCCGCCAGATCGAGCGGGACGTAATGTCCAAACTCCGCAACGGGGAGCGCGCCGACAGGCTACGGTCGTACGCGAGCTAACACCTCACTCGAGCTAGGTAGCAGACGGTATGCCCGCCGCGTCCGCGGCGGGCATACTGCTTGCCTGGGAGGCGTTACAACCATTCGCGCAGCTGGCCAAGTAGACTCAGCGTCGACGGAGGGTGCTGAATGAACGACCTGGTTGACACCACCGAGATGTACCTGCGGACCATCTACGACCTCGAAGAAGAGGGCGTGACGCCGCTGCGTGCCCGAATCGCCGAACGCCTGGATCAAAGCGGGCCGACTGTCAGCCAAACCGTGTCGCGCATGGAGCGGGACGGTTTACTTCACGTGGCCGGCGACCGCCACCTCGAGCTCACCGACAAGGGCCGGGCGCTGGCCATTGCCGTGATGCGCAAGCACCGCCTCGCCGAGCGATTGCTGGTCGACGTCATCGGGCTGCCCTGGGAAGAGGTGCACGCCGAGGCGTGCCGCTGGGAGCACGTGATGAGCGAGGACGTCGAGCGGCGGCTGGTGAAGGTGCTCAACAACCCGACCACCTCGCCCTTCGGCAACCCGATCCCCGGGCTCCTGGACCTGGGCGTGGGCCCGGAGTCCTGGTCCGAGGACGGCCCCCTGGTCCGGCTGACCGAGCTGCCCGCCGGCGCGCCGGTAGCGGTCGTGGTGCGGCAGTTGACCGAGCACGTCCAGGGCGACATCGACCTGATCTCCCGCCTGAAGGACGCCGGTGTGGTCCCGAACGCGCGCGTCACCGTCGAGACCAGTGCCGCCGGGGTCACCATCGTCATCCCGGGCCACGAGAACGTCACCCTGCCGCACGAGATGGCGCACGCGGTCAAGGTCGAGAAGGTCTGACCCGGGCGCTTGGCGCCCGTCGCCGCGCTTGCCACTACCCCACCCTGCGGCCGAACGGCCGGCGCGGTGGCAGCCGCACGCCGAACTGCTTGGCCAGCCGGTAACCGGTCAGCGCCAGTTCCCTGATGTCGTCGGGCCGCAGACCGGATTGCAACGCGGTGTCCAGCATGCCCGCCATCCGATGGTCGGGGTCACAGCGCAACGCCTCCGCCAGCGACACTCCGGCGAGCGGGCCGTCGCCGCGGGCATAGGCGCTGAACGCGATCAGGACCAGCGCCTCGACCCGCCAGGGCGAGGGCAACGTGCGCGCCAGCAGTGCCCACAGCGACTCGGCCTCGCCGGCGCTCTCCCCCACCGCCAGGGCATACAAGATGTCGCGCACCTGTGCGTCGCACAGGGCACAGCCCAGCGTCGCCACCTCCGCGTCCGACAGCGATTCCCCGCCCGCGACCCGGGAGGCGGCGGCCATCGCCGCCTCCACGTCGCGGCGGGTGCAGCGCACCGGATGCGCACGATGCGCCGCCCGGCGCCGGGCGGCCTGTTTGCCGACCACGGCGGCCAGCGCCGCGCTGCGCGCCGGGTCGTCGGGCGCGATGACCGCCTGCAGGTCGGCACGACGCGCATAGAGCCGCCTGCCCTCCAGCACCGCCGCGGCCGCCAGCGGCGAGGCCGCGGGATCTTCGACCACGCCGCTCGACCCGCAGCCCTCGGCGCAATGCCACCGCCCGCCGAGCGCCACCTGGTCCACCACGTGGGTGGCGTAGAGCTCAATGTCGTGCTCCGACAAGGCTTCTGCGAGCGCCACCGAGAGCTGACGGTATTCCTCGTTGCAGCTTGGGCAGTAGGCACCGTCCGCGTCGACGATCACCGCGATCACGGCCTCGGGGGCCGCCGCCGCGGCGACCTCCGCCAGGTGTCCCACCCGGTCGATGACCTCCTCGGAGAGGTCGACGCGCATCACCGACCCGAGTTCACCGTCGCCCAAAGACACTAATATCAATGAATTTTCGGGAACGAAGCCGAGAACGGCCGGCAGCGCCGCGATGAGTGCGCCGGGGCGGGACAGTTCGAAGTCTGCTGGATGCGTCGTCATGGGCACCACGCTGACGGCGGCCACCGTCAGGCGGTGCTCAGGTGCGCGGGTGCGGCGGCGGACCTGTGGATGAACCCAGCACTGTGCGTTGTGCTGCCTTACTGTTTAAGCCATGAGTTCGGCGCAAGAGTACGACATGGTGGTCATCGGGTCCGGGCCCGGCGGCCAGAAGGCCGCCATCGCCTCGGCCAAACTCGGAAAGTCGGTCGCCGTCGTCGAACGCGGCCAGATGCTCGGCGGCGTGTGTGTGCAGACCGGCACCATCCCGTCAAAGACGTTGCGCGAGGCGGTCCTCTACCTCACCGGGATGAGCCAGCGCGAACTCTACGGCGCCAGCTACCGCGTGAAGGAGAAGATCACCCCGGCCGATCTGCTGGCCCGCACCCAGCACGTGATCGGCAAGGAAGTCGACGTGGTGCGCAACCAGCTGATGCGCAACCGGATCGACCTGCTGATCGGTCACGGGCGTTTCATCGACCCGCACACCATCGAGGTCGAGGACCCGTCGCGGCGCGAAAAGATAACCATCACTGGTAAATACGTCGTCATCGCCACCGGCACCCGGCCGGCGCGGCCCTCCGGCGTCGAGTTCGACGAACACCGGGTGCTCGACTCCGACGGGATCCTCGATCTCAAGTCGCTGCCCACCTCGATGGTGGTGGTCGGCGCCGGCGTCATCGGCATCGAGTACGCCTCGATGTTCGCCGCGCTGGGCACCAAGGTCACCGTCGTGGAGAAGCGCGAGGACATGCTCGACTTCTGCGACCCCGAAGTCGTCGAGGCGCTGAAGTTCCACCTGCGCGACCTGGCGGTGACGTTCCGGTTCGGCGAGGAGGTGACCGCGGTCGACGTCGGGTCGGCGGGCACCGTCACCACCCTGGCCAGCGGCAAGCAGATTCCCGCCGAGACGGTGATGTATTCGGCCGGGCGGCAGGGCCAGACGGATCATCTCGATCTGCACAACGCCGAACTGGAAGCCGACAACCGCGGACGGATTTTCGTCGACGACAACTTCCAGACCAAGGTGCCCCACATCTATGCCGTCGGCGACGTGATCGGCTTCCCCGCCCTGGCCGCCACGTCGATGGAGCAGGGCCGCCTGGCCGCCTACCACGCGTTCGGGGAGGCGAGTGACGGCATCACAGAGCTGCAACCGATCGGCATCTACTCCATCCCCGAGGTCTCTTACGTCGGCGCCACCGAGGTGGAGCTGACGAAGAACGCAGTCCCCTACGAGGTCGGCGTGGCCAGGTACCGCGAGCTGGCCCGCGGCCAGATCGCCGGCGACTCCTACGGGATGCTCAAGCTGCTGGTGTCCACCCAGGACCTCAAGGTGCTCGGGGTGCACATCTTCGGCACCAGCGCCACCGAGATGGTGCACATCGGGCAGGCGGTGATGGGCTGCGGCGGCACGGTGGAGTACCTGGTGGACGCGGTGTTCAACTACCCCACGTTCTCCGAGGCGTACAAGGTAGCGGCGCTCGACGTGATGAACAAGGTCCGGGCGCTCAACCAGTTCCGCCACTAGCCGTGGCGACCCGCCACTAGCCCGGCTGCGAACTGGAGTGGCGACCCGCTGCGCCCGGCTGCGCCGCGCTGGCGATCGCCACGGCCGCGCTGGCGATCGCCGCTAACAGGCGTCTTGCAGGTCGCCCGCGACCGGATCGCCGGGGCCGCCGGCCTCGGCGCGGGCCAGCAGCTCCGCGGTGTGCGCATCGAACGGCGCCGAATACGACATGTTCGCCGCGCAGCCACCCCGCTCCAGACCGCCGATCACCCCGATCAGCGTCGTCCCGCTGACCCAGGGCGCGCCGCTGGTGCCGTCCACCAGCCCCTCGCACGCCAGCGCGGGAAACCCGGTGTCGGTGACCGACGTGCTGGCCTGACACCCGATGGGCGAGCCCCCCACGCCGGCCGGATACCCCAGCACGGTGACGCGGCTGCCCGGCGGAGGCGTCACGCCCAGCGTCAGCGCCAGGCCGACCCGCGACTCGACCGGGGCACCTGCGTCGTTGCTGACCCGCGCGATCGCATAATCGGCGTGCGGGTCTTTGCTGGCCGTCCAGCGCGGGTCCAGGTAGACCGCGTCGGCCTTCCACACATCGGCGGGACCGGGCGGGGCATCGCCGGCGAAACCGGGAACGAACGTGATCAGCGACGCTCCGGCCAGGCAGTGCGCGGCGGTCATGATCAGGTTGCCACCCGTCGAATGCACCACGGAACCGGTGCACACGTGCAGCGGGCCGCCATCGATGAAGATCGCCCCGATGCGCCGATCCGGCTCGACCGGACCGGCGACGGCCTTCTGTTCGGGCTGGCTGAGCCGCTGCACAGGACCGCCGACGCGCGGGGCGGATACCGGCGCACCCGAAACATGCTCGACGGGCCGGTGACACGACGTCAGCGACGTCGCCACCCCCAGCACCGAGCAGAGCATCAGGATCCGAATGCGCATCGCCTTCATCATGCCTGACCGGGGGGCGGCAAGCCGACTCACACATGTCGCGGTGCGCCGCGCGGTTTGCTGGCGCGCCCCTGGGTGAGCCTTCGCGCGTTGCTTTCGGATTACGCCTGAGACTTATCACGTTTCAGCTATAAGCGTGACGCAAAGTTCGCTGAGCGATGTGGGTGCCGCCTGATTCGGGGGACACTTGGTAGGGCACCCTGGAAGGACCCCGAGAGGAGGCGATCGCAGATGGCTCACCACCAAGACCCAGCTGACCGGTACCAGCCGGGGCAGGCCGGGATGTACGAGCTCGAGCTGCCGGCGCCGCAGCTGTCGACGTCCGACGGCCGCGGTCCGGTGCTGGTGCACGCCCTGGAGGGCTTTTCCGACGCCGGTCATGCCATCAAGCTGGCGTCCGCGCATCTGAAGGCGGTGCTGGACACCGAGCTGGTCGCGTCCTTCGCGATCGACGAATTGCTGGACTACCGGTCCCGGCGGCCGCTGATGACGTTCAAGACCGATCACTTCACCCACTACGAAGAGCCCGAGCTGAACCTCTACGCGCTGCGCGACACGGTCGGCACCCCGTTCCTGTTGCTGGCCGGCATGGAGCCCGATCTGAAGTGGGAGCGCTTCATCACCGCGGTGCGCCTGCTGGCCGAGCGCCTCGGCGTGCGCCAGACCATCGGCCTGGGCACCGTCCCGATGGCGGTTCCGCACACCCGGCCGACCACCATGACGGCCCACTCGAACAATCCGGAACTGATCGCCAACTTCCAGCCGTGGATCTCGGAGATCCAGGTTCCCGGCAGCGCATCCAACCTGCTCGAATACCGGATGGGCCAGCACGGTCACGAAGTGGTCGGCTATACCGTGCACGTCCCGCACTACCTCACCCAGACCGACTACCCGGCCGCCGCGCAGGCGCTGCTCGAGCAGGTCGCCAAGACCGCGTCGCTGGAGCTGCCGCTGACCGCGTTGACCGAGGCAGCCGAGGTGATCCGGGCCAAGATCGACGAGCAGGTCGAGGCGAGCGCGGAGGTCGCTCAAGTGGTGACCGCGCTGGAGCGCCAGTACGATGCCTTCATCGACGCTCAGGAGAACAGATCGTTACTGGCTCGCGACGAGGATCTGCCTAGCGGCGATGAGCTAGGCGCAGAATTCGAGCGATTTCTGGCCCAGCAAGCGGAGAAGAAGTTCGACGACGACGACCATGCCTGACCCCCGCAGCACCAGCCCCTAGCCAGACCGCCTTAGCCCGGCCCGACACCAAGGTTGGCGATATGACCGAGCGGAAGCGCAATCCCACGCTCCGCCCGGTGCGTGAAGTGACCGCACCCAAACTCGAGTTCCGCACCATCCACGGTTACAAGCGGGCCTACCGCATCGCCGGTTCCGGGCCGGCGATCCTGCTGATCCACGGCATCGGCGACAACTCGACCACGTGGAATACCGTGCAGGCCAAGCTCGCCCAGCGATTCACGGTGATCGCCCCGGACCTGCTGGGGCACGGGCGATCGGACAAGCCGCGCGCCGACTACTCGATCGCGGCCTACGCGAACGGGATGCGTGACCTGCTCAGCGTGCTCGACATCGAGCGGGTGACGATCATCGGTCACTCGCTGGGCGGCGGCGTGGCCATGCAATTCGCCTATCAATTCCCGCATTTGGTGGAGCGGCTGATCCTGGTGGGTGCCGGTGGCGTGACCAAGGACGTCAACTTCGTCTTGCGGTGGGCGTCGCTGCCGATGGGCAGCGAGGCGATCGCCCTGTTGCGGCTACCGCTGGTGCTGCCGGCGGTTCAGCTGATGGGACGCGTTTTGGGCATGGCGCTGGGCAGCAGCGGCCTGGCCCGCGATCTGCCCAACGTGCTGCGCATCCTCGACGACCTGCCCGAACCGACGGCGTCCGCGGCGTTCAGCCGGACGCTGCGGGCGGTCGTGGACTGGCGCGGGCAGATCGTCACCATGCTCGACCGATGTTATTTGACCGAGGCCATCCCGGTGCAAATCGTTTGGGGCACAAAGGATGTGGTGGTCCCGGTCCGGCACGCGTGGATGGCGCACGCCGCGATGCCCGGCTCGCGGCTGGAGATCTTCGAAGGCTCCGGCCACTTCCCCTTCCACGATGACCCGGCCCGTTTCATCGACGTCGTCGAGCGCTTCATCGATTCCACCGACCCCGCCGAATACGATCAGGCCAATCTGCGCAGCTTGCTGCGCACCGGCGGCGGCGAGCGGGCCGTCTCGGGCCCCGCGCCCACTCGCGTCGCCGTACTGAACGCCATGGGGTCCGACGAACGCAGCGCCACCTGATCCCATGATCGATGCGGACGCCTTCGGCGCCGTACAGTCGGGCCATGGGGATCGACGTGACGGTGTTGCGGGTGTTCACCGATTCGGACGGCAACTTCGGTAATCCGCTCGGCGTGGTGGACGCGCGCCGGGTCGACCCCGCCCACCGGCAGCGGCTGGCAACCCAATTGGGCTACAGCGAGACGGTTTTCGTGGACCTCCCGCCCACCGGTTCCTCAACCGCACACGCCGCCATCTACACGCCGCGCACCGAACTGCCGTTCGCCGGCCACCCGACCGTCGGCGCGACGTGGTGGCTGCGCGAGAACGGTTCACCGATCAACACCCTGCGGGTACCCGCGGGCCTCGTGCAGGTGGGCTACGACGAAGACCGCGCCCGCATCAACGCCCGCGCGGATTGGGCGCCCGACTTCGCCCTGCACGAGTTCGCTCGCCCGACGAGGTTCTCGCCGCCGACCCGGCGGACTTCCCCGACGACACCGCGCACTACCTGTGGGCCTGGACCGACCGGGCGACCGGATCGCTGCGGGTGCGGATGTTCGCCGCCAACCTCGGTGTGGTCGAGGACGAGGCCACCGGTTCGGCGGCGATGCGCATCACCGACTACTTGAGCCAGAGCCTGCGGATCACCCAGGGCAGGGGCTCCGCCATCGAAACGACGTGGAGCGCCGAAGGCTGGGTCGGGGTGGCCGGGCGGGTCGTCAACGACGGTGTGCGACACCTGGATTGACGGCTCGGGCCACGCGGGCGGTCTAGCCTTGCCGGTGCAGCACCGCGGCGAGGTGGTCCTGCAATGGTTGCCCGACCGCGCCCATCTGCACGGTGTAGGACAGTTCGTCGCCGTCGATGCGGAACGAACGGCCAAGCGCCGTCACCTCTTTGGCGCTGGGGGTCAGTCCGACGGCCGTGGTGGCCATCTGCATTTCGATGACGTCACCGCTGACCGAGTAGGTGCCCACCTCGATTTCGGTGATGCCGCTGGGATGCGCCAGGACCAGCTCGACGTGGCCCGGTTGGGGCACCCGGAGATATCCCGTTTCGGCGTGCAGCGGCTTGCCGTCGGCCACCGCCTTGGTTTTCTGCCCGTAGGCCAGAAACGGTTTACCGACGTGGGCGAACACAACTTCCTCGAGGTAGTCGAACGACGGGATCGTCGGGTACTTTCCCGCGCCCTGGCCGGACCAGGTCCCAAGGAGCGGGGCCAACGCCGCAAGGTCGGGATGCAAGTCAGGGGGCATGAATTTGAGCCTAGCCGGGGGACGATGCGGGCCGGGACGGCCCGGGGAGGAGCCGGGCGATTCAGACCCAGCCGGACGACGATGCGGGCCGGGACGGCCCAGGGAGGAGCCGGGCGATTCAGACCCGGGCGACGATGCGGGCCGGGACGGCCCGGGGAGCGCTGTCAGCCCGGGGTGGCCACTCCGCGGTGATCCCGGAGCGCCTGGATCTCGCGTTCGAAATCGGCTGCGGACTCGAATGAGCGATACACCGAGGCGAACCGCAGGTAGGCCACCTCGTCGAGGTCGCGCAGCGGCCCGAGGATGGCCAAACCCACTTCGTGACTGGGGATCTCCGGGGAACCCGCGGCGCGCACGGTGTCTTCCACCTGCTGGGCCAGCAGGTTCAGCGCGTCGTCGTCGACCTGGCGGCCCTGGCAGGCGCGGCGGACGCCGCTGATCACCTTTTCCCTGCTGAACGGCTCGGTGACGCCACTGCGCTTGACCACCGCCAGGACCGCGGTCTCCACCGTGGTGAAACGTCGTCCGCACTCGGGACAGGAGCGGCGCCGGCGGATGGCCTGGCCTTCGTCGGTTTCGCGCGAGTCGATCACCCGGGAGTCGGGATGACGGCAGAACGGACAGTGCATGACCGCTCCTTCACCGTGCCGACAAACAACCGCAGGACTTTGAGCGTACCCGCGCGCCGATCTGCACGGCTAACGAAGCCGTTTTCGCACAACGGTTGTCAGCCGACCGGAGCGATCAGGGTCTGGCCGGCCATCAGGTTGGGCGAGTGCAGGTCGTTGAGCTCGCGGATGCGGTCGGCGACCTGGGTGGTCGGCGCGTCGGGCGCGACCCGGTGCGCGAAGTCCTGTAGCGACTCCCCCGCGTCGACGCGGACGACCGCGAGCCGGTCGGGAACGTGGGCCGCGGAGTTGGCGGAGTCGCCATTGAGCACCTGGCCGACGTTCGCGACGAGACCCAGCCACAGCGTGATCGCTCCGGCGGCCACTGCCAGCCCGATCGTCGACGCCCAGGTGGTGGCCCGCCTGCGGTGCGGAGCGACCGACATCGCCACCCCGGTGCCGTAGTAGCGCGTCGCCGCACCCGCCGGGCGGGCCGGCGCGGGCCTGCGAGACCGGGCCAGTCCGTCGCGTCCGTACCGAACGCCTTGGACGGGTCCGTTGATCGGGCGCCGAAGACTGCTGATACGCGGCGCAGGCGTGTGGATGACTGTCATCTTCGTTCCTCCGGTCAACTAGCTCTCGCTCGTGTGTTCGACACTAATCGCTTGTGTGTTCGAAACCCGAACATTTGAGCGAAGCGTGTCGCACGAGCAAACGCTAGATCACACCACCGACAAGTTCGTCGGCCTCTACCACTGTCACGAGGCCCAAATACCCGATATCCCGAAGAGTTACACATTTGTGATTCACCCGACTTTGGGCCTTCTCCGCCGGCGTTCCATCCAGGGCGACACGCCACTCGAACACATGTTTGATTCTTGTTCGTCGGGCGGCTACATTCAGTGCCATGGGCGACAGCAACGACATTTCTCCGCCCGGCCCCGAAGGCCGGTTGCACTCCGTGGATCCTTCGCTGACCGAGCGGCAGCGCACCATTCTGAATGTCATCCGCGCGTCGGTCACCAGCCGCGGCTACCCGCCGAGCATCCGCGAGATCGGCGACGCCGTCGGCCTGACGTCGACCTCATCAGTGGCACACCAGCTGCGCACCCTGGAGCGCAAGGGATACTTGCGGCGCGATCCCAATCGTCCGCGAGCGGTCGATGTCCGCGGGGCCGACGACGAGGTGGCGGCGCCCGCCACCGAGGTGGCCGGCTCGGATGCCCTGCCCGAACCCACGTTCGTCCCGGTGCTCGGGCGTATCGCGGCGGGCGGACCGATCCTGGCCGAGGAGGCCGTCGAGGACGTCTTTCCCCTGCCGCGCGAATTGGTCGGCGAGGGAACGCTTTTCCTGCTCAAGGTGGTCGGCGATTCGATGGTCGACGCCGCGATCTGTGACGGCGACTGGGTGGTGGTGCGTCAGCAGAACGTCGCCGACAACGGCGACATCGTCGCGGCGATGCTCGATGGCGAAGCCACCGTCAAGACGTTCAAACGCGCCGGCGGTCAGGTCTGGCTGATGCCGCACAACCCGGCGTTCGACCCCATCCCCGGCAACGACGCGAGCGTGCTCGGCAAGGTCGTCACGGTCATCCGCAAGGTCTGACGCGCGAGGAGTCAGTCGGCCCGGGTGAAGCCGTTGGCCAGCGCGACTTCCTCGCTCGACAACCAGATTTCGGCGAGCGTGTCCTGATACAGGTCGCTGCCCGGCGTGTAGTACAGCCCGTAACGGGCGCTGGCCTTGATCGGGTATCCGTCGGGCGCCTGGTACGGGTCGTCGAGCGGCAGATGGATCGTCGGCCGGCCGTCCGGGCCCGCCAGACCGTTTTCCGAGCCGTCCTCGGCGTCGTCGGCGGCGGCGTGCCGACCGCTACGCGCCGGCGTCCCCGCGGCGACTGCACCGGCGCCCACGGCGTCCGCCGCGTCGGCTCCCGTGGCGCTGGCGGCCCCCGACTCGACGTCGGGCTCGGGCGTGGCGACGTCGAGGTAGTCGTCCTCGGGCTCGGCGGTCTCCAGGGCGCCGGTCACGGCGTCGGTGTCCGGTGGGGTGCGGGGAACGACGACGTCGGGATACTCGTCGTCCGGGTAGGCCTGGCGCGCATAGTCGGCGTCGGGGTCCTCGGCGTCGACGTAGGCCGCGTCGTCCGCGGTCTCGGGCTCGGCGAGCTCGGGGACTTCGTCGGCGTAGTCGGTGTAGTCGGACTCGGCCGCGGGATAGTCGGCCTCTGACAGCATCTCCTCGGAGACGACGGGGATGGAGTCGGTGTCGACGGCGTCGGGGTCGTCCTGCTCGAATCCGTAATCGCTCTCGGCCGGAGCCTGACGTTGCCAGCTGACCCGCCCGACGTCCGGCGCCGGTTCGGCCGGCGCGCTCAGCGGCGCGAACGACTCGGCGTCGTGCTCGGAATCGTCGTGCCCCCACGGGCCGTCGGCGTCGTAGCCGAAGTCGCGGCCGCGGTCGGGCGCATAGCCCGCAACGTCGGGTTGGCCGGGCCGGCGCCGGCGCCAGCCGAACAGCACCCACGCCAGGAGTACGAGCAGCACCAACACCGGAATGGCGGCCATCAGCCACCACCAGTGCCAGGTGAACTTCTTGGCGTGCGCCGGCATGGCCGAATTGCTGGGCTGGTTCTGACCCGACACCTGCAGGCCGGACAGCAGGGGCGCCAGGTTGGCCGGTTCCGTGCTGAACGTGTTCTTGGCCCGGTTCCATGAGATCTTGCCGCCGGTGAACTGCTGCGAAATCACGTCGCCGTTCACGGTTTGGTCGCCGACCGGCGCGCCGAGCTTGCCGGCGGGGGCGCGGAGCTTGTCCCACGCCGCCTTCATCGCGCCGCGGATGACGAACGCGCCGTGCTCCGACGTCCAGAAGATGACCGGCTTGTCGGCGGCGGAGAAGGTGCAGACCTTGCTGGAAGGGCCTATGCCGCCGTCGGTTTCGTTGGTGGTGGGGAATCCGAGGTCGCTGCCCACCGGGCCGCCCAGCGACTCGTATTTGGCCAGGATGTCGCTCTCGACGGCGTTCGCGCCGGTGGCCGGCGTGAAGAACACCTTTCCGCCGGCGAAGTTCTGAGCGATCCCGTCACCGCCGACGGAATATTGGCCGCCCTGCTTGGCGCCCAACGGCCCGCTGGGTCCGCCCGCCGCGCGCCACGCCGTGTTGATCGCCGCGGTGGGATCGATCGCCACCTGCAGACCCTTCAACTGATCGGCCAGCGCCGGCGGTTCGGTGGTGAACTGCTTGGTCTGCCGGTTCCACGAGACCTGGCCGCCGCTGAATTTCTGCGAGGACACCTCGCCGCTGTAGGTCTCGTCGCCGACCGGCACGCCCAGCACCCCGCCCGAGCTGCCCAGCTTGTCCCAGGCGGTGTTCAGCGCGCCGCGCACCACGAACGGGCCGTGCTCGGGTGTCCAGAAGATCACCGGCTTGTCGCTGGCCGAGAAGGTGATCACCCGGCTGTCGGGGCCGGATAGACCGGGCACTTCGTTGATGGTCGGGAAGCCCAGGTCGCTGCCGGCCGGCCCGCCGAGCTGCTCGTATTTGTCGAGGACGGGCCCGTAGGCGAACTTGGCTCCGGTGGCCGGGGTGAAGAACATCTTGCCGCCGTCGAAGTCCAGGGCGAAACCGTCCCCGACGGGGTACACGTCGCCCTTGCGAGCGCCCAATGGTGAGGTGTCGCCGCCGGCCTTGTCCCAGGCGGCCATGATCGCGGCTTCGGCGTCGCCGATAGGACTCGCTACCGCGGTGGGGGCCAGCAGCACGGCGGCCAGTGCGGTGGTCGTCAAGCTGACCAGCGCGCTTCCGATCAGCTTGCGCATGTGACCTCTCTGCACCTTCACCAAGCCTCCCAGCCGGCGGATAGGGATCTATCTGCGGCTATGCCCTTACCTGCATAACCGGCGAGCGGGCCGTGCTTGCGCGGAAAATGGACCCGCGCACGATCAGCCTTACCGCCGGGCTCGCATAACTTTGCTCCAACCAACAAGAAATGCGAAGTCAAATCACGAATTTTACAAAAACGGATACCACACCGATGTCGAAATGATGCGTGCCCATGGCCCAATCGCGACCCGCCGGGCCACCGTTCGCGCTGTGTTGCGGATATCGCACAGAAAAGCGGCCGGAGCGCGCGCTCGAGGAACGCCGCCGGACTGCCGACTCGCACAGCCGAATTGCGCCGGACGCGGCCGCCCGCGGTGCAGGAGGCGTCGCCCGCGGGGCGATCGCGGGCCTGACTATGCGCGACGACGCGCCCGGCGTACCCGAGACACATCCGCCGACGGTATGGGAACCACCACCGAATTCACGCCCGCATCGACCGCTGGTCGACAAATTCGACCGCGGCTGCCGAAGCTACCCAGCAAACGAAACGCTATACACCGAGGCTGCGGCCGATGATTTCCTTCATGATCTCGGTCGTGCCGCCGTAGATGGTTTGCACCCGCGCGTCCAGATAGGCACGGGCAACGGGATATTCACGCATGTAGCCGTAACCGCCGTGCAGCTGCAGGCAGCGGTCGATCAGGTGCACCTGCTTTTCGGTGCAGTACCACTTGGCCATCGCGGCCTGTTCGGCGGTCAGCTTGTGGTCCAGGTGCAGGCGCACGAACTCGTCGACCATCATGCGGACCACGGTCGCCTCCGTCGCCAGCTCGGCGAGCACGAACCGGCTGTTCTGGAAGCTGCCGATCGGCTTGCCAAATGCCTTGCGCTCCTTGGTGTATTGCAGAGTCTGCTCCAGCACCTGTTCCATGGCCGCGGCCGCCATGATGGCGATCGAGATCCGTTCCTGCGGCAGGTTCTGCATCAGGTAGATGAACCCCATACCCTCCTGGCCCAGCAGGTTTTCGGCCGGCACGTGCACGTCGGTGAACGACAGCTCGGCCGTGTCCTGGGCGTCCAGCCCGATCTTGTCCAGGTGCCGGCCGCGCTCGAAGCCCTCCATGCCGCGCTCGACGGCGAGCAGCGAGAAGCCCTGTGCGCCCTTTTCCGGGTCGGTCTGCGCGACCACGATCACCAGGTCGGAGTTGATTCCGTTGGTGATGAACGTCTTTGACCCGTTGAGCACGTAATGGTCGCCCTGCTTGACCGCGCGGGTCTTGATGCCCTGCAGATCGCTGCCGGTGCCCGGCTCGGTCATCGCGATCGCCGTAATCAACTCTCCGGTACAGAATTTCGGCAGCCAGCGCTGCTTCTGCTCCTCGGTGGCCAGGGCCAACAGGTACGGCGCCACGATGTCGTTGTGCAGGCCGAAACCGATGCCGCTGTAGCGGCCCGCGGTGGTCTCCTCGGTGATGATCGTGTTGTACCGGAAGTCGGGGTTGCCGCCGCCGCCGTACTCCTCGGGCACCGCCATGCCGAGGAAGCCCTGCTTGCCGGCCTCCAGCCAGACGCCGCGGTCGACGATCTTCGCCTTCTCCCACTCGTCGTGATAGGGCGCGACGTGGCGCTCGAGGAAGCCCCGGTAGGACTCACGGAACAGGTCGTGCTCTGACTCGAAAAGAGTGCGCTGGTATTTGATGGCGCTGCTCATGGAAGACCTCCGGCGACTGGGATTCTGCAGCCCAACATATACCAACCGGACGGTTGGTCGGCGGCTGGCGGGGTCGGCTACCGCCCTCGTCGGGGGTCTCGGGCGCCGCGACGCAGCACATCGCCCGGTCGTGGGGCAAACGCCCGTTAGTCGGCCGAGAACTCGCGCAGCCGGCCGGCCAGGGCCGTCGGGACCCGGGCCCTGATCCGGGTGCCCTCGGCGTTGTGCTCCTCGGTCTGGACGCGTCCGTCGGCGTGCAGGCGCGCCACCAGGTCGCCGCGGTGGTACGGGATCACCACGTCCACGGCGGTGTCGGCGGGCACAGCGAGCTCGGCGATCCGGCGGCGCAGCGCGTCGATCCCGTCGCCGGTGCGCGCGGAGACGAACATGGCGTCGGGCAGGGCGTGGCGCAGCTTGGCCAGCGCCAAATCGCTTGCGGCGTCGACCTTGTTCACCACCACCAGCTCCTGCGGGGCGCCGCCGTCGTGGTCGGTCCCATAGTCGGCGATGACGTCGGAGACCACCTGGCGGACCGCGTTGATCTGCGCCAGGGGGTTGACGTCGGAGCCGTCGACGACGTGCACCAGCAGGTCGGCGTCGACGACCTCTTCCAGCGTGGAGCGGAACGCCTCGACCAGTTGGGTGGGCAGGTGCCGGACGAATCCGACGGTGTCGGTGAGCACGAACGGCCGGCCGTCCTCGAATTCGGAGCGCCGGGTGGTGGGCTCCAGGGTGGCGAACAACGCGTCCTGTACCAGCACCCCGGCCCCGGTCAGCGCGTTGAGCAGGCTCGACTTGCCGGCGTTGGTGTAGCCGACGATGGCGATCGCGGGCAGGTCGCTGTGCACCCGCCGGCTGCGCTGGGTATCGCGAACCTGCTTCATGTCCTTGATCTCGCGGCGCAGTTTGGCCATCCGCTCGCGGATGCGCCGCCGGTCGGTCTCGATCTTGGTTTCACCGGGACCGCGCAGGCCCACGCCTCCCCCGCTGCCGCCGGCGCGGCCACCGGCCTGCCGCGACATCGATTCACCCCAGCCGCGCAGCCGCGGCAGCATGTATTCCATCTGGGCCAGCGTGACCTGCGCCTTGCCCTCCCGGCTGGTGGCGTGCTGGGCGAAGATGTCGAGGATCAGCGCGGTGCGGTCGATGACCTTGACCTTCACGGCCTTCTCCAGGGCGGTCAGCTGCGCCGGGGACAGCTCACCGTCGCAGATGACGGTGTCGGCGCCGGTCGCCAGCACCACCTCGCGGAGCTCCTGGGCCTTGCCCGAGCCGATGTAGGTCGACGGGTCGGGCTTGTCGCGGCGCTGGATCAGCCCCTCGAGCACCTGGGAGCCGGCGGTTTCGGCCAGGGCGGCGAGCTCGGCCATGCTGGCCTCGCTGTCGGCGGCGGTGCCGTCGGTCCACACGCCCACCAGGACGACCCGCTCGAGCCGGAGCTGGCGGTATTCGACCTCGGAGATGTCGGTGAGTTCGGTGGACAGGCCGGCGACGCGGCGCAGCGCCGACCGATCTTCGAGGGCGAGTTCGCCCGTGCTGGGCTCCGGTGCGGCCGGAGAGTGATCGCGGAATTCGGGATGTGTCATAGGCAATACAAGATGATGCACGCGAAAAAGGTTTTGTGCACTCGATTTAACGCTGCTGTTCGCGCCACCATTCCTCGCTGAGTTCTCCTTGGGCCACCAGCACGGACGGTCCGCGCAGGAAGCTGGTGGCCTCGGTGATGGTGACGACGACCTCGCCGCCGGGCACCCGGACGGTCAGGGCGCCGGTGGCCGCACCGGCACCGGCCAGCGCGGCGACGGCGGCCGCCACCGTTCCGGTGCCGCAGGAGCGCGTCTCGCCGACTCCCCGCTCGTGCACGCGCATGTGCACCGCCCCGTCGGCGGGTGCGGTGACGATCTCGACGTTCACCCCGTCCGGGAACTGGGTCGCGTCGAAGCTGACCGGCGCGGCCACGTCCAGCGCCGCCAGCGCGTCGGGCGTCAGATCCTGGTCCACACAGGCCAGGTGCGGGTTGCCGACGTCGACCGCCAGGCCGGAGAACCGCCGCCCGCCAACGACCGCGTTCCCTGGGCCCAGGGTGTTGGCCTTGCCCATGTCGACGCTGATGTCGGCGGTGGTCGCGTCGGCGCGGTGCACGACGACCGGCCGCGGGCCCGCCAGCGACCCGACCACGAACTCGTCGCGGGACTCCATGCCGCTGGCGCGCAGGTAGTGCGCGAAGACCCGCACGCCGTTGCCGCACATCTGGGCGACAGATCCGTCGGCGTTGCGGTAGTCCATGTACCAGTCGCCAGGGTCCACACCGTCGGGCACCCGGTCGAGCACGCCGGCCGAGCGCGCCGCACCGGCGGTGGTGACCCGCAGCACCCCGTCGGCGCCCAGCCCGCGGCGGCGGTCGCAGAGCGCTTCGACCCGCTGCGCGGTCAGGCTCAGCTGGGCCTGCGGGTCCGCCAGCACGACGAAGTCGTTCTGGGTGCCGTGGCCCTTGGCGAATTTCACCTGCTCAGGATACGTGGCGCCAGGCCCGCACGGCGGCGTCGACGAGCGGGGCGCGATCGGCGGCATCGAGCCACTGCACCCGGTGGTCCCGGCGAAACCAGGACCGCTGGCGCCGCACGTACCGGCGGGTGCCGACGAAGGTCTGCTCGCGCGCCTCGCGCAGCCGATCCGCATCCGGGCCCGCCGGACCGCCCGCATCCAGGGCGGCGAGCACCTGCGCGTAGCCCAGCGCACGCGACGCGGTGACCCCGTCGCGCAAACCCCGCTCCAGCAGTCCGATTACCTCGCCGACCAGACCCTGATCGAACATCGCGTCGGTGCGCCGCGCCAGCCGGTCGTCGAGAATCGTTGTGTCGCAGTCCAACCCGACGATGGCGGTGTCCCACCGCGGCGCGCCGATCCGCGGCGCGGAGGCGGCGAACGGCTGACCGGTCAGCTCGACCACCTCCAGGGCGCGCACGGTGCGCCGGGCATCGGTGGGCAGGATCGCCGCGGCCGCGGCGGGATCGCGCCGGGCCAGCTCGGCGTGCAGCTCGCCCACCCCCACCTCGGCCAGCCGCTGCTCCCAGCGGGCGCGCACCGCGGGATCGGTGGCGGGAAACGACCAGTCGTCGAGCAGCGACTGGATGTAGAGCATCGAGCCGCCCACGATGACGGGCAGCGCGCCCCGGGCCGCGATCGCTTCGACGTCGGCCGCCGCGGCGCCCTGATAGCGGGCGACGGTCGCGGTCTCGGTGACGTCGAGGACGTCGAGCTGGTGATGTGGGATGCCGCGGCGGGCCTCGACGGGCAGCTTCGCCGTGCCGATGTCCATGCCGCGATAGAGCTGCATGGCGTCGGCATTGACGATCTCGGCGCGCACACCGAGCCGCTCGACCCGGTCGGCGAAGTCGAGGGCCAGCTGCGACTTGCCGGTGCCCGTGGGCCCGATGATCGCCAGGGGGCGCACGGCCGTCACAACTGCCAGGCGCCGGCGAAATAACCCACCCCGTAGGGCGCTCCGCGGTACAGCTGCTTGGCCGATCGGGGCCCGGGACCGGCCAGGCCGGCCAGCACCTGGAACGCGACCCGTCCCAGGATCTGGTCCGGCAGCTGGCGCAGGGCGGTGACGTCGCCGCTGGCCAGCGCGTCGTCCAGGGCCTCTTGCGCGGCGGCGTTGTTGGGGTCGTACCCGCCGGGGGCGGCCGGTGTCAGCGTGTTCGCGCCGTCGGCCACCACCAGCACCCCGACCGGCTCGGGTGACCGGTCGATCTGCGCGCGCAGGCGGTTGCCGAGCTTGCACGCGGCGGCGGCGTCGCGGTCGCCGCGGTAAACCCGGACCCGTGCGCTGGCCTGCGGCTGCGCCTGGCCACGCACCCACCCGGCCAGCAACGCGCACACGGGAAGCGGCACCGGCGTCGCGGCGTCGTGGGGCCGCGGAGACAACTGGACGGGCACGTCGACGCCGAAACCGGCGAACGTGCCCACGGTGTCGGGACCGAACTCGTCGTCGTCAGGACCCGTTCCGATCGCCACCCAGCGGTCGGGCAACAGCGCCGCCGCGGCAAGCGTCGCGGCGAGAAGCTCGGCCACCTCGGAGGCGGCCGCTCCGGCCAGTTCGGGCACCAGGACCGGCGCCGACGGGACGATCGCGATCGCGCTGAGCACGCCACCAAACTAACGTGGCCGCAGAGGTCACCACCCGGAGGTGTCGGCCACCACCAGACGGTCACTGAAGGGGCCGAAGTCGCCTTCGGTCGGTGCCGCCCGGGGCGGCACTTTTCGCGAGGCACCGTCTCCGCGGGAATCGGACTGATCGATGCTGGCGGCCTCGCCGCGGGCCAGGGCGATCGTGGCGCCGATGACGACGGCGACCGCGCCCACCAGCACGAACGCCTTGGGGCCATGGGCATTCAGCGTCTCACCCAGCACCAGCACCCCGAGCAGGCCGGCGACCACCGGCTTGGCCACCGTCATCGTCGGCAACGACGCGGTCAGCGCGCCGGCGCGGAACGCCGATTGCTGGAAGATCATCCCGCACAGGGCCACCAGCAGCCAGGGCACGAACTCCGGCGAGGTCAGCACGGCCACCGGGCCGCGCTCGGACATCTCGACGACGCCCTTGGTCAGCACCGCAAACAGCGCCAGCGAGGAGCCCGCCACCACCGCGAGCAGGACGGCCGCGAACGGGCTGCCGGCCCGCAGCCGCGCCGTCACCACGCAGGCCACCAGCAGCGGCACCATCACCAGGGCGACGATGATCCAGGTCTGCAGCGGCGCCCGCTGCACGCCGGCCGCCGGATCCCCGACGATGATGACGACCGCCAGCGCGGCCGCCAGGATGAGCGCCCACATCCACTCCCGGGGTTGCACCCGGTGATGGGCGAGGCGCGCGTAGATGGGCAGCGCGAACAGCAGCGCGGTCACCTGCAGGGCGGTCACCAGCACCACCGAACCCCAGGCCAGGGCGGCGGCCTGCAGGCTGTAGTTGGCGATCGCGGCCAGGCCGCCCAGCCACCATCGGGCGTCCCGCAACGACATGCGGAACAGTTCCAGATGGCCGACCGGCTTGTCGGTGATCTCGTGCGCGGAGCGCTGCCGGATCACGTCGCCGACCGCGGATGCCAGCGCCGCGCACACTGCAAGCAACGCCGCGACATCAACCTTCGACATTCTCGACCCCTCCGCCCCTAGACTGTCCGACCCAGCTTTCCCCGGGGCGCAGGCAAATACACGCACAATTTGCGTTCAGTTCAACTACAAATCTATGACGTTCCACACGTTGCTAACTGCGCCGCAGGTAACCGTTCAACTACTACTTCAGCAATCTATGCAACGCGTGGGATAACTCTAAGAGAACTACACAGGTAGCTGTGCGCGATGGCAAAGGCCTTTCGCTGCCAGCGTCTTTCGCCCGCCGCGCGCCGCCCCGGATGGGACAAGTGTCACAACATCTCCCCGCCCGCCCGGCGCGCCGCCGGTCGCGGTCCTCAAGGCGGCTACGCGCGCGGTCGCGGGCCGGCGGGGAGGCGATGGCCACCGCCGCCGAAGCATCCACAGGGTGCCGGCGCCGTGCTGGTGCCGGTCCGGTCAGGAATGCCAAGGTGGCGGCGTGGGGCAGGGCAAGCTGCTTGAATATCGTTAGACGGCTGTTGGGCGAACCCTGGGGGTTCCGGCAGCTGCAGGACTATGGTGCCGCTACGCGCGGCAGGTGCGCGGGACTCGGACCGCGCGGAAGGTTGCGAAAGGTAGTGACGAGCGCATGACGTCTGACGAGCCTCGCGACGATTCGGCTCGGCCAGTGCCGCGCCCGGGGCCGCGTCCCGGCCCCCGGCCGACACCGCGACCCACCACCGCGCACCCGCTGGTGATGCCGCCGCCCAGCAATCCGCACCAGTTCGGCCGCGTGGACGACGACGGCACAGTGTGGCTGATCAGCAGCGCCGGCGAGCGCATCATCGGCTCCTGGCAGGCCGGCGACCGGGAGGCGGCGTTCGCCCACTTCGGCCGGCGCTTCGATGACCTGGCCACCGAGGTCACCCTGATGGAGGAGCGCCTGGCGTCGGGAAGTGGTGACGCGCGCAAGATCAAGGCGCACGCGGCCGAGCTGGCCGAGACGCTGCCGACGGCGGCCGTGCTGGGTGACATCGATGCGCTGGCGGGCCGGTTGACCACCATCGCCGAGCACGCCGAGGCGACGGTCGCCGCGGAGCGCTCCCGCCGTGAGGAGCACCGGGCCACCCAGACCGCCCGCAAGGAGGCGCTGGCCGCGGAGGCCGAGGAGTTGGCCGCCAACTCGACGCAGTGGAAGGCCACCGGCGACCGGTTCCGCGCGATCCTCGACGAGTGGAAGACGATCACCGGCGTGGACCGCAAGGTCGACGACGCGTTGTGGAAGCGCTATTCGGCGGCTCGGGAGGCGTTCAACCGGCGGCGGGGATCGCACTTCGCCGAGCTGGACCGGGAGCGCTCGGGGATCCGCCAGGCCAAGGAACGCCTGTGCGAGCGGGCCGAGGAGCTGTCCGACTCGACCGACTGGACCGCGACCAGCGCGGAATTCCGCAAACTGCTGACCGAGTGGAAGGCGGCCGGGCGGGCGACGCGGGAGGTCGACGACGCCTTGTGGCGGCGTTTCAAGGCCGCCCAGGACGTGTTCTTCACCGCCCGCAACGCCGTGACGGCGGAAAAGGACGCGGAGTTCCGGGCCAACGCGGCCGCCAAAGAGGCGCTGCTGGCCGAGGCGGAGAAGCTCGACACCAGCAACCACGACGCCGCCCGCGCGGCGCTGCGCGCGATCACCGAGAAGTGGGATGCGATTGGCAAGGTGCCGCGCGAGCGGTCCGCCGAGTTGGAGCGGCGGCTGCGCGCGGTCGAGAAGAAGGTGCGCGACGCCGGCGACGTCGGCTGGTCCGACCCGCAGGCGCAGGCCCGCGCCGAGCAGTTCCAGGCCCGCGCCGAGCAGTACGAACAGCAGGCTCAGAAGGCCGCCGCGGCGGGCCGGACCAAGGAGGCCGACGAGGCTCGAGCCAACGCCGAGCAGTGGCGGCAGTGGGCGCAGGCGGCCGTTGAGGCCCTGACCCGCAAGCCTTAGCGCCCTCAGGCGCCCTTGGTCGGTCCGGGGTCGTCGGTGGTCCCGGCGGCGGGCTCGTCCAGACCGTCCAGCAGCGAGGTCGACTGCTGCGCGGCCGCGACGCGGCGCCGCTGCTCCTCGGCGGCCAGTTGCACGATGGTGCGCGACCAGACCACCCGCGCCCAGTGGTAGGTCAGCACGAGCACGGTCAGCCAGGCGACGATCAGACCCCAGCCCGGCCCCGGGTGGCCCGCGGAGACGGTCTGGCGCGACCAGATCGCCAGCATGCCCGCGGCGCCCGCGATGGCGGTGCCGGCCAGCGCGACCCAGGCCAGCGCCCAGCGCCGCGTCACCAGCGCCAGCATCGAGAAGCCCACGCCGAACACCAGCGCCAGCCAGGCGAACACCCGCGACGGCAAAGCCACGGCGGCCGCACCGGCGTGGTGGCTACCGAACAGCACGTCCCAGCCGCGCACGTCGCCGGTGTGCGGCAAGACAAACGACGCCAGCAGCACGAACACCAGGATCGACACGAAGAAGGCCCGCGGGCCCGGGTCGATTCCGCGAGCCACCCGGCGTTCGGCGGCCTCGATCTCGGTGCGCAGGGCGCCGAGCTGCAAATCTTCGTTGTTCGTCTCTTTTTTCATCGTGCACATCCAAGGGGTTCGGCCGGGCCGATGGGCGGCCCGAGGGCGGGCATGCCAAGGCCGATGCCGCGTGGGCGCTGCCCGGCGGCCTGGGCATCACCCGCCCGGGTGCGGCGATGGGTGAGGACGCCCGCGTCGGCGATGAGGTGGTGGGGCGCGGCCCCGGTGATCGCCGTGGTGACGATGTCGCCGGGCCTGATGTCGCCCGGTGTGTCGACGGCGAAGTGCACCAGCCGGCCGTCGCGGGCCCGCCCGCTCATCCGGGCGGTGCGGCTGTCCTTGCGCCCTTCGCCGGTGGCGACCAACAATTCGACCGTCTGACCGATCAACGCCTGGTTGCCCTCCAGCGAGATCGCCTCCTGCAGCTCGATCAGCCGGTCATAGCGTTCCTGCACAACGGCTTTCGGGATCTGCCCGTCGAGTTCAGCGGCCGGGGTGCCGGGCCGCTTGGAGTACTGGAAGGTGAACGCGGCCGAAAAGCGGGCCGCCCGCACCACGTCCAGCGTGGCCGCGAAGTCCGCTTCGGTCTCACCGGGGAACCCGACGATCAGGTCGGTGGTGATGGCGGCGTGCGGCATGGCGGCCCGGACCCGGTCGATGATGCCGAGGTAGCGCTCGGCGCGGTACGAGCGCCGCATCGCGCGCAGCACCCGGTCCGACCCGGACTGCAGCGGCATGTGCAGCGCGGGGCAGACATTGGGCGTCTGCGCCATGGCCTCGATGACGTCATCGGTGAATTCGGCCGGGTGCGGCGAGGTGAACCGCACCCGCTCCAGCCCGTCGATGTCGCCGCAGGCCCGCAGCAGGCGGGCGAAGGCGCCGCGGTCCCGCGGCAGCGCCGGGTCGGCGAAGGACACCCCGTAGGCGTTGACGTTCTGGCCCAGCAGCGTGACCTCGAGCACGCCGTCGGCCACCAGTGACCTGACCTCGGCCAGGATGTCGTCCGGGCTGCGGTCGACCTCCTTGCCCCGCAGCGACGGGACGATGCAGAACGTGCAGCTGTTGTTGCATCCGACCGAGATGGAAACCCAAGCGGCATAGGCGGATTCGCGAGCGCTGGGCAGTGACGACGGAAACTCCTGCAGCGCCTCGGCGATTTCCACCTGGGCGACCTGGTTGTGCCGGGCCCGCTCCAGCAGGGTGGGCAGCGACCCGATGTTGTGCGTGCCGAAGATGACGTCGACCCAGGGCGCCTTGCGCAGCAGCGCGTCGCGGTCCTTTTGGGCCAGGCAGCCGCCGACGGCGATCTGCATCTCGGGATTGCCGCGCTTGCGGGGCGCCAGGTGGCTGAGGTTGCCGTACAGCTTGTTGTCGGCGTTCTCCCGGACCGCGCAGGTGTTGAACACGACGACGTCCGCGTCGGCACCCTCGGCCGCGCGTCGGTATCCGGCCGCTTCCAGCAGGCCCGCCAACCGCTCCGAGTCGTGGACGTTCATCTGGCAGCCGTAGGTGCGGACTTGGTAGGTGCGCGCCGGTGCGGCGTCCGCCGCCACGGTCTCTCGCACCATCGAAGTCACCCGGCCATGGTACGGCGGCCGGTCGGCACGCGAGAAACCGCACGTCAGGGCTAGACCCGGCGCCGCTCCCGCTCGGCGGCCAGCTCGGCGAAGACGACCTCGCACGCCATGTTCTGGCTGTAGCCACGGCGCGCCAGCATCCCCACCAGCCTGCGGGTCACCCGGGCATCGTCGTCGTTCAGCGTTTCCCGGCGCAGCTTGGACCGGACCAACTGCTCCGCCCGGTCCCGCTCGGCGCCGGCGTCGATCCCGGCGAGCACCGAGGTGATCACGTCGTTGTCGACGCCCTTGGTGTGCAGTTCGGCGGCCAAGGCGCGCTTGCTTTTCCCGGCGTGGGTCCGGCGGGACTGCACCCACTGCTGGGCGAAGTCGGCGTCGTCGATCAGGCCAACGGAGGCCAACCGGTCGAGCACCCGCGCACTGACGTCGTCGGGATAGCCGCGCTTGGCCAGCCGGCCGCGCAGTTCGGCGCGGGTGCGCGCTCTCGCGGTGAGCAGGCGCAGGCACAGCGCTCGCGCCTGCTCCTCGCGGGAGGGCTCAGAAGTCGACGGGGGCGGGCAGGACGCTGTCATCGGACAAGCCATCGGTCACGACCGCGCCAATGCCGAGCTTTTCCTTGATCTTCTTCTCGATCTCGTTGGCGACTTCGTCGTTTTCCTTCAGGAACGTGCGGGCGTTCTCCTTGCCCTGGCCGAGTTGCTCGCCCTCATAGGTGAACCAGGAGCCGGACTTGCGGATGAAGCCCTGCTCCACGCCCATGTCGATCAGCGAGCCTTCCCGGCTGACCCCCTGGCCGTAGAGGATGTCGAACTCGGCCTGCTTGAAGGGCGGCGCCACCTTGTTCTTGACGATCTTGACCCGGGTGCGGTTACCGACCGCGTTGGTGCCGTCCTTGAGCGTCTCGATCCGGCGCACGTCCATGCGCACCGACGCGTAGAACTTCAACGCCTTTCCACCCGTGGTGGTTTCGGGGCTGCCGAACATCACCCCGATCTTCTCGCGCAACTGGTTGATGAAGATCGCGGTGGTGCCCGAATTGTTCAGCGCGCCAGTCATTTTGCGCAGCGCCTGGCTCATCAGCCGGGCCTGCAGCCCGACGTGGCTGTCGCCCATCTCGCCTTCGAGCTCGGCGCGCGGCACCAGCGCGGCCACCGAGTCGATGACCAGGATGTCCAGCGCGCCGGAGCGGATCAGCATGTCGGCGATCTCGAGGGCCTGCTCCCCCGTGTCGGGCTGGCTGACCAGCAGGGAATCGGTGTCCACGCCGAGCTTCTTGGCGTACTCCGGGTCCAGGGCGTGCTCGGCGTCGATGAAGGCGGCGACGCCGCCGGCGGCCTGGGCGTTGGCCACCGCGTGCAGGGCGACCGTGGTCTTACCCGACGATTCCGGGCCGTAGATCTCCACGACCCGGCCACGGGGCAGCCCGCCGATGCCCAGGGCCACGTCCAGCGCGATGGATCCGGTGGGGATGATCGAAATCGGCTGACGCGTCTCGTCGCCGAGACGCATCACCGAGCCTTTGCCGTAGCTCTTTTCGATCTGGGCCATCGCCAGTTCGAGAGCCTTCTCGCGGTCGGGGGCTTGCGCCATGGTGTCTCTCCTATAGTCGGTGTTCGTCTGACCGGTATCGGTCGGTTGGCGGTGACACTAGAGAAGGTCACCGACAAGTTGACTGGCCGAACGCTCACCACACTAGCCGAACAGGTGTTCGATTCAAGTTCGACACGCCGTTGCGCCCCGGCGCGTGTGGCAACATCGGCGATCGAAAGGCGCCGACGGGCCTCTTCGGGGGCGGATCCCCCCGAGAGGCGGTCGCGAACCCATGGACATCTCCCCCCAGCTGGCCGAAACGGCTTCCTACGGAGGCTTTTTCGCGCTGACCGTGGGTGGGGACCCGGCGGGATGGCATCCGGTCGCGCGGTCCTACGCCGACGGCTGCGCCGACCTGATCGACGCCACCGCCCGCCGCTACCACACGACGGACCTGCGGATCGGCGCGTCGCTGGTCCACCTCGCCCACGCCACCCGGCTGTGGTCACCGGTGCTCGCCTGCGCGATCGGCCACGGCGTCGTCCCCGACCTCGATGACCTGCAACGCGCCGACGACGACGCCCGGTTACGACTGCCCAGGCCCGTCGGGCAGCCCGTCGATTCGCACGACGCGCTGTACCGGGTGGTCGTCGAAGAACACCTGCAACCGCTCGCCGCCGGCCTGCGGGTCAACCTGGCGCCCGCCCTGCTCGCGGGCAACATCGCCTCCGCGCTGGTGGGCGTCGCACGGGCCCTGGTGGCGGCGCGGCCCGACCTGCACCGCAAGACCACCGAGCTGACCGGGTCGCTGCTGGACACCGGCGTGCTGGCCGGATCCGGTGTCATCACCGGCCCGCAGCTGGGATTCCGGCGCCGCAGCTGCTGCCTCTTCTATCGGCTGCCCGCGGGTTCGCTGTGCGGTGATTGCGTGCTGCACCGGGTGCCGGGATAGGCCGCTCGGGCGCGGGCCTCGTTTGTCGTTGCCCGGTCGGGGTACGTGAGCACCATGTCCTCAGCCGCAACCCCGTCCCTGCGCGCCATCGCGTTGGTCTGCTCGTTGAAGAAGAGCCCGGCGCCGTCCAGCAGCGAACTGCTCGCCGACCAGTTGCTCGATCAGCTGCGCAGCGCGGGCGTCGAGGGTGAGAAGGTGCGCTGCGTGGACCTGGCGCTGCTGCCCGGGGTCGAGGCGGACATGGGTCCCGGCGACGAGTGGCCGGCGCTGCTGGACAAGATCAAATCGGCGGACATCGTCATCGTGTCGACGCCCACCTGGGTCGGCCACATGTCCAGCGTCGCCCAGCGCGTCCTGGAGCGCCTCGATGCCGAGCTGTCCGACACCGACGACGCGGGCCGACCGGCGATGGTGGGCAAGGTGGCGCTGGCCGCGGTCGTGGGCAACGAGGACGGGGCGCACAAGATCGTGGCCGACCTGTTTCAGGCGCTCAACGACATCGGGTTCTCGATCGCCGCGCAGGGCTGCACCTACTGGAACGGCGAGGCGATGCAGGGCACCGACTACACCGACCTCGACGGCGTCCCCGAGCCGGTCGCGTCGGCCACCGGAAATGCGGCGCGCAACGCCGTGCACCTGGCCACCGTGCTGCGGCAGAACGGCTACCCGGCCTACGAATAACTACGAATAGCGCGTGGCGATCACCACTGTTCGCGCGGCACGTCGAAGTCGACGCACAACGCCCGCCACACGTCGCGCGGCTCGATGCCGGCCTCGATGGCCTGGGCGGCGGTGCGCCCGCCAAAGCCGCTCAGCACGTGATCCACCAGGACCGAAGACCCGTACGTGGTGCCGAAGCGCAGCACCACCCGCTCGTGAAACTCCGTTAGCCGCACGCCAGTCAACATACCCAGCGCACATGGATCGGACACCTGAGCGGGCGGCCCGCCTACCTCCAGCTGGCCGGCAGATCGACGATGTGATTCGGGCAGTCCTCCTGGACCGCAATCGACATGATGTCGCGCGCGCGTTGGGCCGACATGGTGGCCCGCAATTGCATGAAGGTGTATTCGGCCGGAGCGAGTCCCTGTTGCGCGGCGGCCGGATCGTCCAGCAACTGGCAGGCCTGCTGTTCCTCGGGACTGTCGGCGTGCGCGACGGCGGCGCCGCCCAGCGAGCCGGCCAGCAGGGTGCCGGCGGCGATTGTCGTGATGGTCCTCATCGAGTGCCTCCCGCCGAAGCATAGGGCCACCGGCCCGGGGCGCCGCGGTTCATCCGGCCACCGCAAGCGCGTCGCGGCACACCCGGACCGGATCGGCGACGTCGGCGATGCCGGCGGCCGCGGCCTGCGCCGCGGCCCGGTAGCGGGGCGACGACAGCACCTCGTTGACCGCGGCCACCAACGCGTCGGCGGTCAGCGGGCGGATCAGCCGCGCGCTGCCCTGGCGCAGCACCCGGTTGGCGATCTCCCACTGGTCGCCGCCGCCGGGCACCACCACCAGCGGCACGCCGGCCAGCAGCGTCTTGGCCACCATGCCGTGGCCGCCGCCGCAGATCACCAGGTCGGCGTGCGCGAGCAGCTCGTCCTGACGCCCCAGCCCGACCGCCGCCCACGGCGGCACCGCGAGCTCCGGTCCGTCCAGCCGCGACACCAGCAGGCGCGAGCCCGCCGGCATCGTCTCCCCCGGCGTCAAGCACTCCAACGCGACTTCGGCCAGGCCTTCCGTCCCGATCAGTGCGGTCGACGGCGCGATGACCACCACCGGCCCGGAGCCGGCCGGAACCTCGAGGACGCGGTCGGTCGGTTCGAAGTGCAACGGCCCGACCAGGACGGCCTCGGCCGGCCAGTCCGGGCGGGGGACCTCCAGCGCGGGCAGCGTCGCGATCAGCCGCCGCAGCGGCCCGGGATCGCGGGCCGGCAGGCCGATCTCGACGCGGGAAGCCGACCGTTGCCGCAGCCCGGCCCGCCAGGACCGCGCCGTCAGCGCGCGCATGGTGGCGTCGCGCAGCCGGCCCCGGATGCCGGTGCCCGGCGCCAGCCCACTGCCTATCGGCGGCAGACCTTTCGACGGCAGGTACAGCGGGTGCGGGTTGAGCTCGATCCACGGGATGCCCAGCAGTTCGGCGGCCATGCCGCCGCCGGCGGTGATGACGTCGGACACCACCAGGTCGGGCGCGAGTTCGCGCAGCGCGGGCACGTTGAGTACCGCCATCCGCGCGGCGCGCCGGTGAATCCTGGCGCCGGCGTCGACGTCGCCGTCGGTGGCGGCCAGCCCGTCCAGCGCGACGGCGTCGATGCCGGCGCCGCGGGCGGCGTCGAGCCATTCGGCGCCGGTGAAGATCGTGGGTTCGTCACCGGCTTCGGCGAAGCGTTGGCACAGCGCAATCGCCGGGAACGAATGCCCGGGATCCGGCCCGGCGACCACGGCGACGCGCATCGTGCTCACCCTGCCATAGCGCCCCGCGGCCACGCGCCTACGCTGACAAGATGACCGAGCTGACTGGGACAACCGTTGCGAACACCCGTACGGTCGAAGGCTTCCTGAACGCGCTGCAGGAGGCGGATTACGACGCCGCGGGCGCCGCGCTGGCCGACGACCTCGTCTACGAGAACGTCGGCCTGCCCACCATCCATGGCCGGGCCAGGGCCATCAAACTGTTTCGCCAGATGGAGGGCCGCGCGGCCTTCGAGGTGAAGATCCACCGCATCGCGGCCGACGGCGGCGCGGTGCTGACCGAACGCACCGACGCGCTGATCTTCGGCCCGCTGCGTCTGCAGTTCTGGGTGTGCGGCGTGTTCGAGGTCCAGAACGGGCGAATCACGTTGTGGCGGGATTACTTTGACTTCTTCGACATGCTCAAGGCCACCGCGCGCGGCCTGGCGGCGCTGTTGGTGCCGTCGCTGAAAGCGACGTTCTGACAACGCTTCTCGGCGACTAGCCGGTTCCCCGCAGCCCGCCGAGTTCGTCGAAGGCCTGCGCCCAACCGAGCAGCCGGTCCGTCGCCCCGGCCAGCTCCGCGCGGTAGTGCTGCGACGCGGCCGATCCGTCGCCGTTCGCCGAGGACACCAATTGCGCTGCCGCGGTGACCATTTCGTTGTATTGGCGAACGCCCGCAGACAGCTGGGCGGTGAACGCGTTGATGGTGGGCACCAGATACGTCCGCGATTCCGCGCTGGCTTCGGCCGCCCGCTCCATCGACACCACCTGCGCGGCGGTGGACGCCATGGCGGCCGAGGTTCTGGTGGCGGCGGCGGTCAGGTCGCGGATCTCGGCGGCCGGCAACATCGCGCCCCGCTCGATCACCGCCACCAGGGAGGAAAATCCACGCTCGGAGGCGCCCAGCGCGTACATCGCCGGGCGCGCCGCCGAACCCGGCGGCGGCAGCCGGCGCACAGTGGTGGCCCGCGGCACCGGCAGCGGCTCGGAGCGCAGCCAGCGATAGCGAAGCAGCAACAGCGTCGCCGGGATCGCCATGAACACCGCGACGCCGCCGGTGATTTCGAGTAGCAGCGCGAACCAGCCCCAGGCCGCCAGCAGCATCGTCACCGCCGCCCAGAACACACAGCCCGCGCTGAAGATCAGGCCCCAGCGCAGCGCGCGACGACGGCGCCGCAACTGGCGTGCGCGCGGGTCCGCGGCCGCGCTGAGCTTGCGGGCCACCAGGTCGGACAGGTCGGCGGCGGTGGCCAGTCCGCGGTGCAGGAACGCGCGCCACGGACCGGGCCGCGACGCCTTCACCGCCATGACGCTTCGGCTACTGGCCAAGTGGCTTCTCGGTCACCGAGCCGCCGGCGCTCTCCGCGGGCGCGGGCGTCGTCCCCGCGGCCGGCGTCCCGCCGGTCGGCAGGGCCTCCCCGCGCATCGAGGCGCGAATCTGCTCGAGCCGGGAATGACCGGCCATCTGCACCCCGGCCTGCTCGACCTCGAGCATCCGGCCCTGCACCGACCCCTGCGCGAGCTCGGCGGCCCCGATCGCGTTGGCGTACCGTCGCTCGATCTTGTCGCGCACCTCGTCGAGGCTGGGCACGTTGCCGGGGGCGGCGAGATCGCTCATCGACTGCAGCGAGGCGCTCACCTGCTCCTGCATCTTGGCCTGCTCGAGCTGGCTGAGCAGCTTGGTGCGCTCGGCGATCTTCTGCTGCAGCACCATGGCGTTCTGCTCGACGGCCTTCTTGGCCTGCGCGGCCGCGCCCAGCGCCTGGTCGTGCAGCGTCTTGAGGTCTTCGACGCTCTGCTCGGCGGTTACCAGCTGGGCGGCGAACGCCTCGGCGGCGTTGTTGTACTCGGTCGCCTTGGCGGCGTCCCCGGCCGCGGTGGCCTGGTCGGCCAGCGTCAACGCCTGACGCACGTTGACCTGCAGCTTCTCCACGTCCGCCAGCTGACGGTTGAGCCGCATCTCCAGCTGCCGCTGGTTGCCGATGACCTGCGCGGCCTGCTGGGTCAGCGCCTGGTGCGTGCGTTGCGCTTCCTCGATGGCCTGCTGGATCTGCACTTTGGGGTCGGCGTGCTCGTCGATCTTGGCGTTGAACAGCGCCGTGAGGTACTTCCACGCCTTGACGAACGGATTGGCCATGAGTTAGCTCCGCCTTCGCTTCTTGAGGATCCCCGGGTGGGCCTGAGGGCTCTGCGCCTGTCGCTCAATTTAGTGGGTCGGCGCCGATCGCCCCACCCCTTACGCGGGATCGGTGCCCGGCGCTCAGGCCAACGCCAACGAGGCCACCGGTGGGATGACGACCTTGATGCTGGTGCCGCTCGCGCCGTCCGCGGGCGCGCCGACGGCCGTGCGCTCCTCGCTGGCCATCCGCTCGCCGGCGTGGATGAGAACCGACGACAACGGCACGTCCAGCGCGTCGCAGATCGCGTTCAGCAGCTCGCTGGAGGGCTCCTTGCGGCCGCGCTCCACCTCGGACAGGTAGCCGAGGCTCACCCGCGCCGAATCGGAGACCTCGCGCAACGTGCGGCCCTGTGTCGTGCGGGCCTCGCGCAGCACGTCGCCGATGACCTCGCGCACCAATGGCGCCATCCCGCCCTCCTTCGTCCGGTCGGCCCTGCGCGGCACGCACTGCTGCGGCAGGTGCTCACTAGGTGAACGCCGAGAGCGGTGGTCTGGTTCCCGGTCGGGGCCGGAGAATCAACCGGGCGTGCGGCGGACTTCCCGCACCGTCGACACGACGTAGTCGATGCCGGTGATCACCGTCAGCACGATCGCCGCGCCCATCACCACCGCCGCGACCACCCGGAACGGCCCCGGGGTTCCCGTCCAGGGCAGCACGAACAAGCCGATGGCCAGCACCTGCACGACGGTCTTGAGTTTGCCGCCCCAGCTGGCCGGGATGACGCCGCGGCGAATCACGGCCAGCCGCAGCACGGTCACCCCGAATTCGCGCGTCAGGATCAGCACCGTGACCCACCAGGGCAGCTCCCCGAGCATCGAAAGCCCGATCAGCGCCGAGCCCACCAGCGTCTTGTCGGCGATCGGATCGACGAACGCGCCGAATTCGGTCGCCATGCCGTAGTTGCGGGCCAGCAGGCCGTCCAGCCGATCGGTGATGCAGGCGATCGCGAAGATGACGAAAGCGATTACGCGGAAGCCGCTTTCGCGGCCGTCGCCGGCGAACAGGGCGAGCAGGAAGACCGGCACCAGCACCAGCCGCAACAGGGTCAGCGTATTGGCGAGATTGGCGATGTTTGCGCGGCCCGGCGGTCCGGTTAACGGACCCGTCTGCGGCTGCCCCGACACGGCAACAGAATAACGGTTGACCAGCACAGCCGTCCGAGATGTCGATACTGTTAGCCGTGAGCAGAAGTCCAGAGCGTTATCGGCCGCTGGTTCGGCGCGCGCGAACATCCGATGTTCCGGCCATCAAGCACCTGGTCGACACCTACGCCGGAAAGATCCTGCTCGAGAAGAATTTGGTGACGCTGTACGAGGCCGTGCAGGAGTTCTGGGTGGCCGAGCACGAGGGCCGGGTGGTCGGTTGCGGCGCCCTGCACGTGATGTGGTCCGACCTCGGCGAGATCCGCACCGTCGCGGTGGATCCGGCGATGACCGGCCACGGCATCGGCCACGCGATCGTCGACCGGCTGCTCGAGGTCGCTCGCGAGCTGGCCCTGAAGCGGCTGTTCGTGTTGACGTTCGAAACCGAGTTCTTCGCCCGGCACGGGTTCACCGAGATCGAGGGCACGCCCGTGACCGCCGAGGTGTTCGAGGAGATGTGCCGGTCGTATGACATCGGTGTCGCCGAGTTCCTGGACCTCAGCTACGTCAAGCCCAACATCCTCGGCAACTCCCGGATGCTGCTGGTGCTCTAGCTCGATGGCGGCGACCCGCATCGCCCGGCTGCGCCGCCCTCGCGATCGCCGCTACTCGTCTTCGTCGGATCCGTTGGCATCGCTGCCGCCGCGGATCAGCGCCAGCGTTCCGGCCAGTTCGTCGGGCTTGATCAGCACCTCACGCGCCTTGGAGCCCTCCGACGGCCCGACGATCCCGCGGGTCTCCATCAGGTCCATCAGCCGGCCGGCCTTGGCGAAGCCGACGCGCAGCTTGCGCTGCAGCATCGACGTCGAACCGAACTGGCTGGACACCACCAGCTCGACTGCCTGCAGGAACACGTCCATGTCGTCGCCGATGTCGGGGTCGACGTCGGTGCGTTCGCCGGTGGGCTTGGCGGCGGTGACGCCCTCGGTGTACTCCGGTTCGGCCTGGTCCTTGCAGGCGGTGACGACGGCGTGGATCTCCTCGTCGGTGATGTATGCGCCCTGCAGCCGGATCGGCTTGCCCGCGCCCATCGGCAGGAACAGGCCGTCGCCCATGCCGATCAGCTTTTCCGCGCCTGCTTGGTCCAGGATGACGCGGCTGTCGGTCAGCGACGACGTCGCAAACGCCAGCCGCGACGGCACGTTGGTCTTGATCAGCCCGGTGACCACGTCCACCGACGGCCGCTGGGTGGCCAGCACCAGGTGAATGCCGGCGGCGCGGGCCTTCTGGGTGATCCGCACGATGGCGTCCTCGACGTCGCGCGGGGCGGTCATCATCAGGTCGGCCAGCTCGTCGACGATCGCCACCACATACGGGTAGGGCCGGTACTCGCGCTGACTGCCCAGCGGCGCGGTGATTGCGCCGGAGCGCACCTTCTCGTTGAAGTCGTCGATGTGGCGCACCCGGGAGGCCTGCATGTCCTGGTAGCGCTGCTCCATCTCCTCGACCAGCCACGCCAGCGCGGCCGCCGCCTTCTTGGGCTGGGTGATGATCGGAGTGATCAGGTGCGGAATGCCTTCGTAAGGCGTGAGTTCCACCATCTTCGGGTCGATCAGGATCATCCTGACCTCCTCGGGGGTGGCCCGGGCCAGCAGCGAGATCAGCATCGAGTTGACGAAGCTGGACTTACCGGATCCCGTGGAACCGGCGACCAGCAGGTGCGGCATCTTGGCCAGGTTGGCCGAGATGAAGTCGCCCTCGATGTCCTTGCCCAGCCCGATCACCAGCGGGTGGTGGTCGCGCCGGGTCGACGGCGCGGTGAGCACGTCGGCCAGCCGCACCATCTCTCGGTCGGTGTTGGGCACCTCGATGCCGACCGCGGACTTGCCCGGGATCGGGGCCAGCATGCGCACGCTCTCGGTGGCCACCGCATAGGCGATGTTCTTCTGCAGCGCGGTGATCTTCTCGACCTTCACGCCCGGCCCCAGCTCGACCTCGTAGCGGGTGACGGTCGGTCCGCGGGTGCAGCCGGTGACGGCGGCGTCCACCTTGAACTGGGTCAGCACCTCGGTGATGGCGTCGGCCATGACGTTGTTGGCGGCGCTGCGCTTCTTGGGTGGGTCCCCGGCGACCAGCAGGTTCAGCGAGGGCAGCGTGTAGGGGCCCTCGACGACCCGGTCCAGCTCGACGGTGTCGTGCTTGTCCGCCGACCGCCCGCGCTTGCGGCCCCGCGACGAGGGCTGGACCGCGGGCTCGGGCACGGTGGGAATGTCGTCCTGCAGCGCGGCCTGGGCGTCGTCGTCGGGTGACCAGGCCGGCGGCGGCGCCTCGTCGGGGACGGCAGGCGCCTCGTCGTGGTAGTCGTCGCGGTCCGCCGCGGCAGCGTCCTTAAAGTCGTCGAACTCGTCGGCGTAGTCGTACGGCTCGTCGTCGTAGTCCTCGTCGACGAACCGGGTGTGGAACAGCTTGCGCATCACCACGGGCACCTCGCGGATCGTGGTGCCGGTCAGCAGCAGCAGGCCGAACATGAAGCCGATGAACAACAGCGGCGCCGCGATCCACGGGGTGAGCCCGTCCGAGAGCGGCCCGCCGATGGCGAAGCCGATGAAACCGGCCGCGCGGCGGCGCGCTTCGGGGTCGCCCGGCGAACCGGACCACAGGTGGCGCAACCCGAGCACCGACAGGGCGATCAGGCTGGCGCCCAGGATCAGCCGGGGCCGCACGTCGGGGTTCGGCTCGGTGCGCATCAGCGTCACCGCCACCGCGGCGGTGACGACCGGCAGCGCGAGCACACCCGCGCCGATGAAGGTCCGCAGCGCCGTGTCGACCCACGTCCCGACCGGCCCGGCGGCGTGGAACCACGAACTGGCGGCCACCACCACCGAAAAGCCCAGCAGCAGCAGCGCGATGCCATCGCGGCGATGCCCCGGGTCGATGTCGTGGGCGCGCCCGATCGACCGGGCCGCGCCGCCCGTTCCCCGCGCGGCCATCATCCAGATGGCGCGCATGGCGCGACCGCAGGTCAGCCCGGCGGAAACCAGCGGGGCCTGGTTACGCCGCCTGGCGGGCTTGCCGGACTTCTTGCGGGGCGCCGCCGGGCGCGCTCCCCGGGACCGGCTGGGCCGCGATGTGGCCTTTGACCTGCTCGTTCGGCTTCCGGAGCGGGCGGCGGTCTTACTGGGCATGCCGGCAAGCGTAGTCGCAACGGCATCATCTACACCACCCGCCACACTGGTAACGGCCCGGCTTGTCCGGCATGGCCCGAATCGGCCCTCACATCGCGTGAGTAGGGTGACATCCGGTTGCGAGAAGTCGTGCTCGTCACCCACCCGGAGCGCCCAGGAGGCCATCAATGCCCGTCGTCGTCGTCGCCACCTTGACCGTCAAACCCGAGTCGGTCGACACCGTTCGCGACATCCTCAAAACCGCGGCCGTGGAGGTGCACGAGGAGCCGGGCTGCCAGCTGTATGCCGTGCACGAATCGGGCGAGACCTTCGTCTTCGTCGAGCAGTGGGCCGACGCCGAGGCGCTCAAGGCGCACAGCACCGCCCCGGCGGTCACCAAGATGTTCACCGCGGCCGGCGAGCACCTGGACGGGGCGCCCGACATCAAGATGCTGCAACCGGTCCCGGCGGGCGATCCGGCCAAAGGACAGTTGCGGCCCTGATGGCCAGGTCGTCGGAAGGGCCCCTGACGGGCAAGGTCGCCTTCATCACCGGCGCGGCGCGCGGGCAGGGCCGCGCGCACGCGGTGCGGCTGGCCGCCGACGGCGCGGACATCATCGCCGTCGACCTGTGCGACCAGATCGCCAGCGTGCCCTACGCCCTGGCCACGCCCGAAGACCTGGCGGCCACCGTGAAGCTGGTGGAAGACACCGGCTCCCGGATCGTGGCCTCTCGTGGCGACGTCCGCGACCGCGAATCGCTGTCGGCGGCACTGCAGGCCGGCCTGGACGAGTTCGGCCGGCTGGACATCGTGGTGGCCAACGCCGGCATCGCCCCCATGCAGTCCGGCGACGACGGCTGGCACGACGTCATCAACGTCAACCTGACCGGCGTCTACCACACCATCAAGGTCGCGATACCCACGATGGTCAAGCAGGGCACCGGCGGGTCGATCGTGCTGATCAGCTCGAGCGCGGGGCTGGCCGGGGTCAGCGGCCCCGACGCCGGTTCCGTCGGCTATGCCGCCGCCAAGCACGGGGTGGTCGGGTTGATGCGGGTCTATGCGAATCTGCTTGCGGGACAGATGATTCGGGTCAACTCGATCCATCCGTCCGGGGTCGAGACGCCGATGATCAACAACGAGTTCACCCGCGAGTGGCTGGCGAAGATGGCCGCCGCGACCGACACGCCGGGCGCCATGGGCAACGCCATGCCGGTGGAGGTGCTCGACGTCGAGGACGTCGCCAACGCGGTGGCGTGGCTGGTGTCCGACCAGGCTCGCTACATCACCGGCGTGACCCTGCCCGTCGACGCGGGATTCCTGAACAAGTAGCCGCCATGGCCCGAAACCTGGTTGCGCAGACGGCATTTGGTCCGATGGTGCTGGCCGCCGTCGAGCAGAACGAGGCGCCCGGCCGCCGCCTGGTCGACGACGACTTCGCGGAGCTGTTCTTGCCCGCCCCGCTGCGGTGGCTGGTCGGAGCCACCCGGTTCGCCCCGGTGCGCCGGGCGCTGATCCGCGGCTCGGAGTTCACCGGTCCGGGCTTGTGGGCAAACCTGGCCTGCCGCAAGCGTTTTATCGCCGACAAGCTCAAGGAGTCGCTCGACGACATCAACGCCGTCGTCATCCTCGGCGCGGGCCTGGACACCCGCGCCTACCTGCTGACGCGGCGGGTCCGCATCCCGGTGTTCGAGGTCGATCTGCCGGTGAACGTCGCGCGCAAGTTCAAGACGGTCCGCCGGGTGCTCGGCGAGCTGCCGCTGTCGGTTCGGTTGGTGGCGTTGAACCTCGAGCATGACGACCTGCTCACCGCGCTGGCCGAGCACGGTTATCGCACCGACTACCGGGTGTTCTTCATCTGCGAGGGCGTCACCCAGTACCTCACCGAGGCGACCGTGCGGCGCACCCTGGACGGGCTGCGAGCGACCGCGCCCGGCAGCCGGTTGGTGTTCACCTATGTGCGTAGGGATTTCATCGACGGCACCAACCGGTATGGCACCCGCACCCTGTACCGCACCGTGCGCCAGCGGCGGCAACTGTGGCATTTCGGTCTGCAGCCCGACGAGGTGGCCGCGTTCCTCGGCGAATACGGCTGGCGGCTGGTGGAGCAGGCCGGTCCCGACGAGCTCGTGCAGCGCTACGTCGAGCCCACCGGCCGCAAACTCAAGGCCTCGCAACTGGAGTGGTCGGCCTACGCCGAGAAGATCTGAGTGCAGCGTCCCTGCGCGACACTTAAACGTCTGCGACGACACGCCGGTCATCACCGCAATGAGTTAAGTTTCGCGGCCCAGACGCCGAGTTCAGACCTCGATGACGGTCGGCACGATCATCGGCTGGCGGCGGTAGGTCTCGCCCACCCACTTGCCGACGGTGCGCCGCACGCCCTGAGCGATGCGGCCCGGATCGGTGATGTTCTCGGCCGCAAGCGCTTCCAGTTCGGCCTCGACCCGGCGCACGGCGGGTTCGAGCGCCTTGGGGTCCTCGGAGAATCCGCGCGATTGCAGGTGCGGCGGGGCGACCGGGCGACCGGTGCCGCGGGTGACGATGACGGTCACCGCCACGAAGCCCGACGACAGGATGAGCCGCTCGCCCAGGGTGATGTCGCCGACGTCGCCGTTGATCAGGCCGTCGACGAACATCTTGCCCACCGGCACCGCGCCGGCGATGGAGGCCTTGCCCGCCACCAGGTCGACGCTCACGCCGTTCTCGGCCAGCAGGATCGACTCCTCCGGCACGCCGGTGCGGGCCGCGAGTTTGGAGTTGGCGCGCAGCATGCGCCAGGTCCCGTGCACGGGCATGACGTGGCGCGGCCGAATCCCGTTGTACAGGAACAGCAATTCCCCGGCGTAGGCGTGCCCCGAAACATGCACGCGCGCTTGGGCATTGGTGACGACGCGGGCACCGATCTTGGCGAGCTCGTCGATGACGCCGTAGACCGCCTCCTCGTTGCCCGGGATCAGCGACGACGCCAGCACCACCAGGTCACCGGCGGTCAGGGTGATGCTGCGGTGCTCGCCGCGCGACATCCGCGACAACGCCGACATCGGTTCGCCCTGCGTGCCGGTGGTGATCAGCACCACCTGCTCGGGCGGCATCATCTCGGCGGCGCCGATGTCGATCACGTCCGAGTCGGCCACCCGCAGGAACCCGAGTTCGCGGGCGATGCCCATGTTGCGCACCATGGATCGGCCGACGAACGAGACCCGCCGGCCCAATGCGACTGCGGCGTCGATGATTTGCTGCACGCGGTCGACGTTGGAGGCAAAGCATGCCACGATGACGCGGCCGTCGGCGCCACGGATCAGCCGGTGCAGCGTCGGGCCCACTTCGCTTTCCGACGGGCCGACGCCCGGGTGCTCGGCATTGGTCGAATCACACAGGAACAGGTCCACCCCGGCGTCACCGAGCCGGGACATGCCGGGCAGGTCGGTGGGGCGGCCGTCCAGGGGAAGCTGGTCGAGCTTGATGTCACCGGTGTGCAGGACGGTTCCGGCACCGGTGTGTACGGCGATCGCCAGCGCGTCGGGGATGGAGTGGTTGACGGCGAAGTACTGGCATTCGAATACGCCGTGACTGCTCTTCTGGCCCTCGGCCACCTCGACGAACACCGGCTTGAGGCGATGCTCGCGGCATTTCGCCGCGACCAGCGCCAGCGTGAACTTCGAACCGACGACCGGGATGTCGGGGCGCAGCTTGAGCAGGAAGGGAATGCCGCCGATGTGGTCCTCGTGGGCGTGGGTGAGCACCAGCGCCTCGATGTCGTCGAGCCGGTCTTCGATGTGGCGCAGATCCGGCAGGATCAGATCGACCCCGGGCTCGTCGTGGGTGGGGAACATCACCCCGCAGTCGATGATCAGCAGCCGACCCAAATGCTCGAAAACCGTCATGTTGCGGCCGATTTCGCTGATGCCGCCAAGAGCGGTGACCCGCAACCCTCCCGTGGCCAAGGGGCCTGGCGGGGCGAGGTCTACATCCACTTCTCGGAAACTCCTCGGGTCACCGCAGCACTGACGCCGCACGCATATGGGCGGCCAACGCCTCGAGTTGTTCTGGCGTGGCGGGCATTTGGGGCAACCGCGGATCGCCGACGTCGATGCCCTGCAGGCGCAGGCCGGCCTTGGACATGGTCACCCCGCCCAGCCGGGCCATCGCGTCGCACAGCGGGGCGACGGTGGCGTTGATCTTGCGGGCGGTGGCGATGTCCCCGGAGCTGAAGGCGGACAACATCTCCCGCAGCTGCCCCGCGGCCACGTGCGAGATCACGCTGATGAAGCCGGTCGCACCCATGGCCAGCCACGGCAGGTTCAGCGCGTCGTCGCCGGAGTAGTAGGCCAGGCCCGTCTCGGCGATGATCTGTCCCCCGCTGTGCAGGTCGGCCTTCGCGTCCTTGATCCCGACGATGTTCGGGTGGGCGGCCAGCGCGCGGATGGTGTCGGGCTGGATCGGTATCACCGACCGCGGCGGGATGTCGTAGAGCAGCACCGGCAGGTCGGTCGCGTCGGCGACGGTGGTGAAGTGGGCGATCAGCCCGCTCTGCGGCGGCTTGGAGTAGTACGGCGTGACCACCAGCAGCCCGTGGGCGCCCTCGGCCGCGCAGGCCTTGGCCAGCCGGACGCTGTGGGCGGTGTCGTAGGTGCCGGCGCCGGCGATGACGCGGGCCCGGTCGCCGACGGCGTCCAGCACGACGCGCAGCAGCTCTCGCTTCTCGTCGTCGGTGGTGGTCGGGGACTCGCCGGTGGTGCCGGAGATCACCAGGCCGTCGCAGCCCGCGTCGATCAGGTGATTGGCCAGCTGGGCGGCCGCGGCGGTGTCGACGGAGCCGTCGGGCCGAAACGGTGTGACCATCGCGGTCAGCACGGTTCCCAGCCGCGCTGGGGCGTCGAATCCGGCGGTGCTCACGGTGTTCAGGTTACCTGGCCCCAGCAAGGTATTTAGCACCCGCGTAGACGCGCCGTCGCGCGACTTCGCGTCAGGCTTCGGTCGCCAGCGGGCTGGTCGCGACCTCCGTGCCGTCGGCCAGGGTGGAGATCTCGAAGTCGGCGAACACCGCGGGCGCCACGCCCGAGAGCTGGCGCAGGCATTCGATGGCCAGCCGGCGGATTTCCACGTCGGCGTGCTCGCTGGCGCGCATCGCGATGAAGTGGCGCCACGCCCGGTAGTTGCCGGTCACCACGATGCGGGTCTCGGTTGCGTTGGGCAGCACGGCGCGGGCGGCCTGGCGGGCCTGCTTGCGACGCAAGACGGCGCTGGGTTGATCGGCGAACTTGGCTTCCAGTTTGGTCAGCAGCTCGGTGTAGGTGGCACGGCTGGCGTCGGCGGCCGCGGCCAGGATCTGCTGCAGTTCCGGGTCGTCCTGCAGTCCCGGGGGCACGACCACGTGCGAGTCCTTCTCGGGGACGTAGCGCTGCGACAGCTGCGAATACGAGAAGTGCCGATGCCGGATCAGCTCGTGGGTGCACGATCGGGAGATGCCGGTGATGTAGAACGACACGCTCGCGTGCTCGAGCACCGAAAAGTGCCCGACGTCGATGATGTGTTTGATGTAGCCGGCGTTGGTCGCGGTCTTGGGGTTGGGCTTCGACCAGCTCTGGTAGCAGGCCCGGCCCGCGAACTCGACCAGCGCGGGACCGCCGTCGGCGTCGGTGTCCCATGGCACGTCCGGGGGCGCCAAGAAGTCGGTCTTGGCGATCAGTTGCACGCGCAGCGGCGCGATCTCGGCCACGGCGCTCACCTTAGCCGGGCGACGATGCGCGCCACGGAGTGGCGCGAGGAGACCCGCACCTTCCCGCAGACCAGCAACGGCAGCAGCGCATCGCGCAAGGCCGACAACCGCGCGCTCTCGGCGCGCCCGGCGTGACACAGCGCACCCAGATCGCTGATCGTCCGCAACGCCGCCGGGCTCAGCAGGCGCACGTCGGGGACCGACACGTCCAGCAGGTCGCCGGGCCGGATCCGTTGATGGCTGCCCGAGGTCCCCGCGGCCCGCCGCTGCAGCCGCAGTGAGACGTCCGGCTGCCGCAGCGCCGACCACAGCGCCGAGGAATCGCAGCCCTGTGGGTGCAGCACCACGAACTCGGTGCTGGCCACCGCCATGTGCGACGGCAGGCTCGGCACGTTCCAGATCCGCGGGATCCTCGGGTTCAGCTTGGCGAACAACACACAGGGCTCCGTCAGGAGCAGCTTGGCGCTGCGCACCGCCGCGGCGTCGACCAGGCGGGGTCTCGCGCCGTCGTCGAACGCCGGAAGGCTGAAGTGGGCGAGGCGCTCGTCGAATTCGCTGACGTGGCAGATCACCGTCGACCGGCTCGCCAAACTGGACAGCCGCACCCGACCCGGCGCCGCTTCGGCGAGGGCGATCATCAGGCGTTCGGCCGCCCCGGTCACCCGGTCGTTGGCGGCGATCTTGTCGTCGAGGGCGCCCAGCACCTCCGCGATCCGACGCCGTTCGCCCGCGGCGACCGTCGGCACCGACACGTCGTTCAGGATCCTCTGGTTGAGCAGGGCCTGCCCCGACCCGGATCGGTGGTCGGCCAGCCGGCAGGTGTGCAGGGCGTAGTACCAATACCGGGTCTCTCGGGGGTCCTTGGCGCGGCACACCAGCGCGTTCTCGGTGACCCAGACATCGGAGTCGCAGTAGCGCAGGCTGCCGCAGTACGACCCGACGCGGCCCAGCACGATCACGGGCCCGCTGGCGTTGTGCTCGGCGGCGTAACCGATCGCGCCGTTGGCCCCATAGATGGGGACCCCGCCGCCGGACGCCCGCCGGGGCGCGCTGCTTCCGCTGCGAAAATCGAGGTGATCGCCCAGGACGGTGTTCACCGCAGCCGCTCCACCTGACGGCGCACCGCTTGGTCCGCGCGCGCCGATTCGTCCAGCGCGGCCAGCAGCTCGCCGGTCAATCGCGCGATCTTGTCGGCGGCCGGCTCGCCGTCATCCGGCACGGCCGGCGCATCCACATAGCGCCCGGGGGTCAGCGGGTAGCCCGCCGCCCTGATGTCGTCCACCGGCACGGACCGACAGAATCCCGGAACATCCTCATACGCAAGGCCTTTGGCGAGGGCCGACGCCGCGCCGGACCACCCGTGGTAGGCATCGGCGATCCGGACGATCTCGTCGCGGGTCAGTGCGCGCTCGGCGCGATCCACCAGCTGGCCCATGCCCCGCGCGTCGACGAACAGCACCTGCCCGGATCGGTGCGCCTTGTCCATGGCGAAGAACCACAGGCACACCGGTATCGCGGTGCTGCGGAACAGTTGCGCGGGCAATGCGACCACACACGACACCAAATCCGCCTCGACGATGCGGGCCCGAATGTCGCCCTCCCCCATGGCGTTCGACGACATCGAACCGTTGGCCATCACCACACCGGCCGTGCCGCCGGGCGCCAGCTTGGACAGGATGTGTTGGATCCAGGCGTAATTCGCGTTGGTGGCGGGCGGAACGCCGAAGCGCCAGCGCGGGTCCTTCTCGTCGCGGGCCCAATCCTTGATGTTGAACGGCGGATTGGCCATCACGTAGTCCATCTGCACGCCGGCGTGCAGGTCGGTGACGAACGTGTCGGCGCACCGGGCGCCCAGATCTGAGCCGTCGATGCCGTGCACGGCGAGGTTCAGTTTCGCCATCCGCCACGTCTGCTCGACGCTTTCCTGGCCGTAGACGGTGACGTTCGCGGGGTCACCGTCGCGTTCGGCGACGAAGTGCTCGGTCTGCACGAACATCCCGCCCGAGCCGCAGCACGGGTCATACACCCGCCCGCCGGTCGGTTCGAGCACCTCGACTAGCAGCCGCACGACGCTGGGCGGGGTGAAGAATTCGCCGCCCCGCCGCCCTTCCGCGCGCGCGAAATTGCCCAGGAAGTACTCGTAGACCTCGCCCATCAGGTCGCCGGCCCGGCCGTCGCGGTCACCGATCCGGGCGCCGTCGAGCACGGTCACCAGCTCACCGAGGCGACGCCGGTCGAGGTTGCCGTACAGCCGGGGCAGCATCCCGGCCAGCGCCGGTGTCGCCGTCATCACGGCGTCCATCGCCTCATCGGCTAGCCGGCCGATGCCTTCGGAGGTTACGTTGTCCGCCAACACTTTCCAGTGTGAGGCGGAGGCATGCTTCAGGAACACCAGCCCCAGGATCACGTCCTTGTACTGGCCGGCCGACAGGGAGCCGCGCAGCTTCTCGGCCGCCTTCCACAGTGTGGCGTTGAGTTCCCTGGACGTCGACGCCGCCATCAGCCGGCCCGCTTGGCCGCCGCGCGCAGGTCACCGGACAGATCACCGTTCCCGGCGACACTGAATCCACCCAGGCCCAGCCAGGCCGCCATGGACTGCAGTTCACCGGCCAGCGCCGCAGCGACGCGATCCCTGGGCGCATCCGGTTCCCCGAACGCGCCGAGGACCCGCAGTGTGCCGGCGGCGCGGTCGGCCTTGAGGTCGACGCGCGCCACCAGTCGCCCGTCCATGAGCAGCGGCCACACGTAATAGCCGTACTGCCGCTTGGCGGCCGGCGTGTAAATCTCTATGCGGTAATGGAATTCGAACAGGCGCTCGACGCGCGGACGGAAGAAGATCAGCGGGTCGAACGGACACAGCAGCGCGGTGCCGCGGTCGGTGCGGGGCACCGCGCGGCCCGCCCGCAGATAGGCCGGCGCCGACCAGCCGTCGACGTCGACGGGCTCGAGGTCACCGGTGGCCACCAGCGCGGCGATCGCCGGCTTGACCTGGGCGGCCGACAGCCGGAAGTAGTCGCGGATATCGGCCTCGGTGCCCACGCCCAGCGCGGTGGCGGCCCGCAGCGTGAGCTCGCGGATCGCCTCGTCGTCGTCGACCTCGCGGGCCAGCACGCGGGCCGGCAACACCCGCTCCACCAGGTCGTAGTGGCGGGCGAAGCCCACCCGCGTGGCGGTGGTGAGCACCCCGGCGGAGAACAGGGCCTCGGCCACCCATTTGGTGTCGCTGCGGTTGCCCCACCAGCTTCCTTTGGGCCCACGCGGTCCGGCCTCGAGGTGGGCCTCGATCTGTCCGGCGGTGCTCGGTCCGAGCTCGGCGACGGCGGCGACGATCTTGTCGGCGAGTTGCGGGTTGGCCTTGACGATGTGGGTGCCCCAGCGGCCGTGGGAGTACTGGCGCATCCGCCAGCGCAACAGCGGCCAGTCCTCGACGGCCATCAGCGCGGCCTCGTGGACCCAGTATTCGGCCAGCAGCCGTGCGGACCGCGGGCCCCAGGCGGCGCGGTCGAGCACGTCGCGGTCGTAGGGGCCGAGCCGGCTGAACACCGGGGCGTAATGCGCCCGCACCGCTACCGAGACCGAATCCAGTTGCAGCACTTGGATTCTGGAGATCAGCCGCTTCAGGTGCGCCCGGGTGATCTCACCGCCGGGCCGGGGCTCGGTAAAACCTTGGGCTGCAACGGCTATCCGGCGGGCTTGGTCGGCCGATAGCCTGCGGGTTGGCACGGCGCAGAGAATACCTCTTGGGTGCGACAACCCCGGCAGGCCACGCCAGCGCGACTCAGCCCGCGCGGACCTTGCGGTCCAGCGGTTTCAGCACGGCCTCGTCGCCCGAGTCGTTTTGTTCGGCGTAGGCCGCCTCGAGGGCCTTCGGCACCTCGTCGAGGTCGTGGTAGACGCCCATCAGCTGCTCGAGGATCTTGATGCGCCGCGCCGTCGCCTCGTCCACCGCGCGCTGCGCCTTCTCCCGGTAATGGTCGGCGCCCTTCTTCGCGTCGCCGAGCAGCTGCTCGCACTCGCGTTCGGCCTCCTGGCGCGCCTTCTTGATCGCCGATTCGGTCTCGGCGCGCATCTCGGCCAGTTCCGCGTCGAGCCGCTCCTTGGTCTCCGCGTACTCGGCTTCCAGGGCTTTTTGCTGCGCGGCCATGTCGGCCAGCACCTCGTCGCGCTTTCGTTCCGCGGCTTCAGCCTCGGCCTCGGCCGCCGCGATCACCGCATCCGCTTCGGCGCGCGCCTCGGCCTGCATCTCGGCCACCTCGTCGACCGCGCGGCTCAGCATTTTCGCCATCCGCTGCTGCACCGCGTGGGGCGAGGGCGAGGTATCCGTGAGCACGGCCACCTCTTTGCGCAGCGCGGCCGTCTGATCGGCGGATTCCTGCAGCCGGGCCCGGAGGCTCTCGACGTCGTCAAGCAGCAGTTGCTGCTTGGTGGTCAGCATCTCGATGTGGGCATCAACCGCGGCGGTGTCGTAGCCCATGAATTTTCGAGAGAACGTCTTCACGGGTTCGGTTATCACTGCCAATTCCCCCTTCTCTCTTCGAACGCCTGGTTGACCCTGTGCGACCGACCCCCGCGTCCGAGTATGTCAGGTCAGCCCGGGGGCGCGCCCGGGTGCGCGGCGGGCCGCCGGTAGCTGTGGAAGCGATACCGCAGCCCCGAGCGGCTGGCCTGCCACTCCCCCGTTTCACCGACCCAGGTGTCGTCCAGCGTCGGCGCCAGGGCGTCGTCGTCATCGCGGCGCAAATCGATTTCGATCTCGGTGACCTCGCAGCGGGCGGCGTGCGGCAGCGCCAGCAAATAGATCTGCTCGCCGCCGATGACCCAGGTCCGCGGATCGCCCTCGGCTTGGGCCAGCGCCGCCTCCAGGGATCCGACCACCTGCGCCCCGTCGGCGACGAAGCCGGTGTCGCGGGATAGCACGACGTTGCGGCGCCCGGGCAGGGGGCGCACCCTCGCCGGTAACGACTCCCACGTCCGCCGGCCCATGATCACCGGGTGACCCATGGTCACCTCTTTGAACCGCAACAGATCTTCCGGCACGTTCCAGGGGATGTCACCACCGCGCCCGATCACGCCGGAGCTCGACTGAGCCCACACCAGGCCCACCTCGGTCATGCGGCGGTCATACGGCGACGGGGGCTTTGATCGCCGGGTGCGGGTCGTAGTTCTGCACGACGACGTCCTCGTAGACGTAGTCGAAGATCGAGTCCCGTTGCGCCAGAACGAGTTCCGGGTACGGCCGGGGATCGCGGCTCAGCTGCAGGCGCACCTGTTCGACATGGTTGTCGTAGATGTGGCAGTCCCCACCCGTCCACACGAACTCGCCGACGGCCAGGCCGGCCTGGGCGGCCATCATGTGCGTCAGCAGCGCGTAGCTGGCGATGTTGAACGGCACGCCCAAGAACAGGTCGGCGCTGCGCTGGTAGAGCTGGCAGCTCAGCCGCCCGTCGGCCACGTAGAACTGGAAGAACGCGTGACACGGCGGCAGCGCCATCTGCGGGATCTGGCCGACGTTCCACGCCGACACGATGATGCGCCGCGAGTCGGGGTCGGTGCGCAGCAGCTCGAGGGCGGCGCTGATCTGGTCGATGTGCTCGCCCGAAGGCGTCGGCCAGGATCGCCACTGCACGCCGTAGATCGGCCCGAGATCGCCTGTGTCGCTTGCCCATTCGTCCCAGATGGTGACCCCGTGCTGGTGCAGCCAGCCGACGTTGGAGTCGCCGCGCAAAAACCACAGCAGCTCGTAGATCACCGATTTCAGGTGCACCTTCTTGGTGGTGAGCAGCGGGAAGCCGGCCGAGAGGTCATAGCGCAGCTGCTGACCGAACAGGCTGCGGGTCCCGGTGCCGGTCCGGTCGGATTTGGCCGTTCCCTGCTCGAGCACCCGGCGAAGCAGGTCCTCGTAGGGAGTCGGGATCGGCACGCCGTCAGAATAGCGGCGATCGCGAGCGCGGCGAAGCCGGGCGCGGCGGGTCGACGCGGATGTTTGGCGGCGATCGCGAGCGCGGCGAAGCCGGGCGCGGCGGGTCGACGCGGATGTTTCGCCTCTAGGCCCGCGGAGTAGAACGGGTGCCATGCCGAACATCATCGACGTCGTCACCACACCCGATGGCACCTGCACGGTGCACCTGTTCACCCCCGACGGCCCCGAATCGCAAGTCCCCTGGCCCGGGGTGGTCATGTATCCCGACGCCGGCGGCGTGCGTGACACCTTCGAGCAGATGGCCGCCAAGCTGGCCGGGTTCGGTTACGCCGTGCTGCTGCCGGATGTCTACTACCGCACCCCGGACTGGGCGCCGTTCGACATGGCGACGGTCTTCACCGACAAGAAGGAACGCGGGCGCCTGTTCTCGATGATCGGCAGCGTCACCCCGGACCGGATGGCCGCCGACGCGACCGCGTTCTTCGACTACCTGGCCGCCCGCCCCGAGGTGCTCGGCGAGCGGTTCGGGGTGTGCGGCTACTGCATGGGCGGCCGGACGTCGCTCATGGTGGCCGGCCGGGTGCCCGACCGGGTGGCCGCCGCGGCGTCCTTCCACGGCGGCGGCCTGGTGACCGACACCGAGGACAGCCCACACCTGCTCGCCGACCGGATGACCGCCACGGTGTACGTGGGCGGCGCCCAGAACGACGCGTCGTTCACCGCCGATCACGCCGAGCAACTCGACAAGGCGCTGACGGCGGCCGGCGTCGAGCACACGATCGAGTGGTATTCGGCCGGCCACGGATTCGCGGTCCCGGACAACGGGCCCTATGACGCCGCCGCAGCCGAGCGGCATTGGGACGCGATGACGCAGGTGTTCGCCTCGGCGCTACCGCGTTAGCGCCGCCCGCAGCACGGTCGCGGCCACGGCCGCCCCGTCCGTGCGGATCGTCGCCGCCACGGAGCGCGCCCGCTCGCGGGTCCGCTCGGTCAGCACCGCCTTGAGCGCGGCCGACAGCGACTCGGTGGTCGGGGCCGGACCGTCGTGGGCGGCGCCGATGGCCAGGTCGCGCACCCGGCCCGCCCAGTAGGGCTGATCGGCCCCCTGCGGCACCACCACCTGCGGCGCGCCGGCCCGGGCGGCCGTCGTGGTGGTTCCCGCCCCGCCGTGGTGTACAACGGCGGCGACCCGGGTGAACAGCGCCTGGTGGTTGACGTCGCCGACGCCCAGGCAATCGGCCCCGTCATCGATCGGGGTCAGCTCCGCCCAGCCGCGGGACACCAGGACGCGGTGGCCCTGCGCGCGGATCGCGTCGATGGCGACCCCGGCGACGTCGTGGGAGGCGCGCATGGGCATGCTGCCGAAGCCCACATAGACCGGCGGCGTTCCCGCGTCCAGGAACGCCACCAGTTCGGCCGGCAGGGGCCGTTCGTCGGGCAGCAGCCACGCGCCGGTCTGGACCACGTCGAGGTCGCTGGGCTGGCGCCAGGGATCCAGGATCGGGTCCGTCGCCAGCCAGGGCGATTCAGTCAGCGCGTAGTCGCGCAGGTTGTCCAGCGGCGCCAGCCCGATGGCGGTCCGGTGAGCGTTGAGCGTCGCGCCGAACAGCTCCTGCATGTGCCGGCCATCCAGTTGCCACAGCACCCGGTTCTCGACCATGCCCGGGGGGAAGGGCCCGTTCGCGTAGGCGGGCGGCGGGTGGTGCGGCGACGGCAGGATGGTGGGCTGGTAGGTGACATAGACGTAGTGGATGCCCAGCCGTTCGGCCACCGAGCGGGCGGCGGCCGCAGCCGGCGGGAAACCGGCCACCACCAGCGCGTCGCACCCTTCGGCCGCGGCGGCCACGGTGTCGAACTGCACGGCGATCAGCGCGTCCAGGTGCCGGCGGAGGTCCTCCTCCGACGGCAGCGCCCCGGTCTTCATCGCCCGCAGCGATTCGCCGAAGGGCAGCACCGGCATGTCCACCCGGGCCAGCAGCTCGACGAATTCCGCGTCCGGCGGCGCGCTCACCCCCGCGTCGACGCCGAGCGTCCGCAGCTGCAGCGCGAGCGCGGCAAGCGGCTCGACGCCCCCGCGCGAGTCGTACGCCGACAGCAACACTCGCATCGCACCGCTCCCACTTCCACCCGGGTGGTCGCAAAACTCTATCCTCGGCGCGCCGTCCGGCCACGCAACGAGGGGCCGTTTGCCGTCATTGGCGGGCCCGCAGGTAAGAATCACCGCGAGCCCAGGCACGGCGCGCGCCCGCGCCGCGGGTGGCAACGTCAGAACGCCGGCAGGTCCACCAATTCGGCCAGGCGGGCGCGGTGACGGTATGCGGTGCCGAATGCCAACTGGTCGCTCTTGGCGCGCTTGAGGTACAGGTGTGCGGGATATTCCCAGGTCATGCCGATGCCGCCGTGCAGCTGGATGCACTCCTCGGCGGCACGCACGGCGACGTCGCTGCAGTAGGCCTGGGCGATGGCCGCCGCGGCGTCGGCGTCCGCGCCGTCCCGGGCGCAGGTGTCGGCGGCGTAGCGGGCCGCTGCGGTCGCCGCGCCGATTTCGAACCACAGGTCCGCCAACCGGTGCTTGATCGCCTGGTAGGAGCCGATCGTGCGGCCGAACTGCCGGCGTTGCCGGACGTATTCCAGCGTGGTCTCGAAGCACCATTGGGCGACCCCGAGTTGCTCGGACGCGAGCAGCGCAGCCCCGGTCCGGATGGCTTCGATGACGGGCTCGTCGCCCGCGCCGGCGCGCGACGACGGTGTCCCCGAAAACGACACGGCGGCAACGGGTCTGGTCATATCCAGCGCGAGCAGCGGGGAAACCCGCAGCCCCGCCGCGCCGCGGGCGACGGTGTGCAGCTCGAGCCCGGCGGGCGCGGCGACCGGGACCACCAGCACGTCGGCGGCGTCGGCGCCGGTCACGCCGGTAACCGATCCGCTCAGGCCGTCCGAGTCGCCGCTGACCAGCGGGACCGGGTCGCCCGGCGCGCTCGACAGCGGCACCACCAGCGCCGCCGTCAGCTCGCCCTGCGCCAGCGCCGACACCGTGTCGGTGTCACCGGCCCGCAGCAGCGCGATGGTGGCGAGCACCGCGCTGGACAAAAACGGCACCGGCGCGACGGCCCGGCCGATCTCCTCCATGACCACCGCGGCCTCGCGGGCGCTCGCGCCGGCGCCGCCCAGCGACTCCGGAACCAGCAGGCCGGCAACGCCCAGCTCGGTGGCCAGCGTGCGCCACACGCCCGAAAAGTTTTGCGGTTCGGCGTTATACAGGCTTGCCACGCCTTCGGGTGGACACCGCTCGGCGAACAGCTGGCGCACGCCGGCCCGCAACGCCTCCTCGGTGTCGGAGTACAGCAGGTCGGTGGTGTGCGCGCTCATCGGGGCAGGTCCTTCCAGGCGACGTCCTTGTCGACGCGGTGTTCGCCCGGCAGGCCCAGGATCCGCTCGGAGATGGTGTTGCGCAGGACTTCTGAGGTGCCGCCCTCGATCGAGTTGCCGCGCGCCCGCAGGTAGCGGTATCCGGGCCCGCGGCCGGTCAGGTCGACCGTCTCGGGCCTGCGCATGGTCCAGTCGTCGTAGTAGAGGCCGGATTCGCCGTGCAGCTCGATCTCGAAGCCCGAAATCGCTTGCGCCAGCTTGGCGAACGCCACCTTCATGCCGGCGCCCTCCGGGCCCGGCTGACCGGTGGCGGCCTGCTGCCGCAGCCGCTCGCCGGCGAGCCGAAGGACCTCCGCCTCCACCCACAACCGCATCAGTTGATCGTGCATGGCGGGGTTGCGCAGCGCCGGCTCGTCGCGCCACGCGGCGGTGACCTTGCCGATGTGGCCGCCCTCCCGCGGCGCCCCGGCACGGGAACCGATCGCCACCCGCTCGTTGTTCAGGGTGGTGGTCGCGACCCGCCAGCCGCCGCCCTCCGGGCCCAGCCGATTCGCGTCGGGCACCCGGACGTCGGTGAGGAACACCTCGTTGAACTCGGCCTCGCCGGTGATCTGGCGCAACGGCCGGATCTCGACGCCGGGTTGCGTCATGTCGCAGAGAAAGTAGGTCAGGCCGGCGTGTTTGGGCACGGCCGGATCGGTGCGGGCCACCAGGATCGCCATCTGCGCGTGTTGCGCCTGCGACGTCCACACCTTCTGGCCGTTGACAATCCAGTCTTGAGGGTTATCCGCGTCGCGCACCGCGCGGGTCGACACCCCGGCAAGGTCGGATCCCGCGCCCGGCTCGCTGAACAGTTGGCAGTAGATCTGCTCGCCGGTGAACAAGGGGCGCAGAAACTTTCGTTTCTGGTCGTCGGTGCCGAACGCGGCGATGGTCGGCGCGGCCATGCCCATCCCGATGTAGTTCTTCGGCGTGCCGCCCACCGGCGCACCGGCGGCGGCCAGCCGGGCATCGACGCGCTCCTGGGCGGTGCGTGGCAGATCCAGCCCGCCGAAGCCGCGCGGCAGGTGCACCCAGGCCAGCCCCGCATCGTATTGCGCGCCAAGGAAATCCCGCGGGTCGCTGGTCGCCGGATCGTGCTCGTCGAGCAGTGCCTGAACCCGTGCGTCCAGGTCGGCCGTATCGACGGCGGTCATTGACCGCCGCCCGGCGCGGACTGGAAGCCCTGCGCGGCGCCGAGCAGCAGGCCGCCGTCGATCACCATGGTCTCGCCGGTGATCCAGCTGGCCGCGTCGGACACCAGGAAGGCGACCGCCCCGGCCACGTCGATGGGTTCACCGATGCGCCCCAGCGCGATCGATGAGGCCAGCGGGTCCTCGTGGTCCTTCCACAGCGCCTCGGCGAGCCGGGTGCGCACCACCCCGGGCGCGATGGCGTTGACCCTGACGCGCGGCGAAAGTTCCAGCGCCAGTTGCTTGGTCACATGGATCAGCGCGGCCTTGGTGGCGTTGTACATGCCCATCGCCGGCGATTGATGCAGACCGCCGATGGAGGCGGTGTTGACGATCGACCCGCCGTGCTCGCCCATCCAAGACTTGACCACGAGCGAAGTCCACAACAGCGGGGCCCACAGGTTGACGTCGAAGATCTTGGTGAAACGGGCGTGATCCTGGTCGATCAGCGGACCGTAGGCCGGGTTGGTTCCGGCGTTGTTGACCAGGATGTCGACGCTGCCGAAGCGCTCCAGCGTGAGCTCCACGCAGCGCCGCGCGGCGTCCTCGTCGACCGCGTGCGCGCCGACGCCGAGGGCCTGCTGGCCCACCTGGGCGGCGGCCTCCTCGGCGGCCTCCTGCTTGCGCGCGGTGAGTACCACATTGGCCCCCGCGGCCGCCAGCTGCTGGGCGATCGAAAGCCCGATTCCACGCGACGCGCCGGTGATGATCGCGGTGCGGCCGGTCAGATCTTGCGAGGTCATGTGGTCAGGCCTTCCGTCGCGGTGACGCCGCCGTGCGGCAGCGGGAACTTCGTGCTGTCGAATTTTATTCGCGATGTTTTGGACACGTGTTGAGGTGGTATGCCAGCCGCATGTTATCGAAATTGGCACTCATGAAACCGCTGGTTGTTGCCGGGGCTGTTGCTGCGGCTATCGCCGCCGCCCCCGTGGCCGCGGCTGACGTGTACGTCACCGGATTGGCGGCCAACTCCCCCGCCCCGACCCACGTCACCTTCAAGGACGACCCGGGCGGCGGCGGCTGCGACGCCAACGGAAACTGCGGCTCGGGCGGCCAGTTCAACGGTCCGGGCGGCGGACCTGGTGGCCAGGGCTGCGTCCCGGGCGTCGGCTGCGGCTCCGGCGGGCAGAACGCGGGACCCGGTGGCATTCCGGGCGGGCAGGGATGTCTGCCCGGCGTCGGCTGCGGCTCCGGCCACGCCTGATCGCTCTACCCCTCAGCCTCCCGAGAGCCTGGTGATCCAGGCCCGGGAGGCTGCTGGGTCTATGACGTCGTCCAACTCGAACGTGGTGGCCGCCCGCAGCGCCTTGCCGTGCTCGTAGGCCGCGGCCACCAGGCGGTCGAACAGGACTTGGCGCTCGGCCGGATCGTCGACCGCCGCCAACTCCTTGCTGAATCCCAGGCGGACGGCGCCTTCCAGACCCATGCCGCCGATCTCGCCGGTCGGCCAGGCGATGGTGAACTGCGGCGCCCGGAATGAACCCCCGGCCATCGCCATCGCGCCGAGTCCATAAGCCTTGCGCAGGATGATCATTCCCAGCGGTACCGTCAGCCGCGCACCCAGGACGAACATCCGGCCGAAGCGGCGGACGGCCGCGTCCTTCTCCGCGTCGGGCCCCACCATGAAGCCCGGTGTGTCGCACAGCGAGATCACCGGCAACCCGAACGATTCGCACAAGGCCAGGAAGTCGCCGGCCTTGTCGGCCGCCTCGGCGTCTATCGCGCCGCCCAGGTGGTGGGTGCTGTTGGCGATCAGCCCGTACGGTACCCCCTCCACGCGAACCAGGGCGGTGACAATCCCCACGCCGTAGTCTGCCCGCAGCTCGAGCACCGAGCCAATGTCGACGGTCGACTCGATCGCCCGGTGCACGTCGTATGCGCGTAACCGGTTCTGCGGCACCACATGCCGGGCCAGCCGTGGATCCGGCGCCGACCAGTCACTCAGCGGGCCCTGGAAGTACGAGAGATATTGCTTGGCCAGCGCGACCGCATGGGCCTCGTCGCGGGCCACCAGGCTGACCACGCCGTTGCGGCGCTGCACGCCGATCGGCCCGATCGCCTCCGGCGGATACACGCCCAGTCCGCCGCCCTCAATCATCGCCGGACCGCCCATCCCGATGTTGGCGTCCGGCGTCGCGATGATCACGTCGCACACCCCCGCCAGCGCCGCGTTGCCGGCGAAGCAACGGCCCGAGACGATCGACACCAGCGGCACCTCGCCGCTCAACGCCGCGAGCATCCGGAAGGTCGGCACGTCCAGGCCGGCGGCGCCGCCGACGTCGGTGTCGCCCGGCCGGCCGCCGCCGCCCTCGGCGAATAGCACGACGGGCAAGCGCTTTCGCGCGGCGAGATCGAACACGCGGTCGGTTTTGGCGTGGTTGCGCATGCCCTGCGTGCCGGCCAGCACCGTGTAGTCGTAGGACACCACGACGGCCTGCGCCGCGTCCCGCCCGAACCGGTCCGCGCCGATGGTGGCCAGCCCGGCGACCAGGCCGTCGGCCGGGGTGTTGACGATCAAGTCGGATTCCGAGCGCCGGCTGCGCTGAGCCGCGATCGCCAGCGCACCGTATTCGACGAAGCTGTCGGGATCGACCAGATCGGCGATGTTCTCCCGGGCGGTGCGGCGTCCCCGCTGGTGCCGTTTGGCGACGGCGGCCTCGCGGCCCTCGTCGAGGGTCAAGGCATGCCGGCGCACGACCTCGTCGAGATCGGCTCGCGGGCGATCGAGATCCGTTGTTGCCGAGACGGATTCGCCGTCACCGGCGGCCGCGGTGCGGGTGAAGACCAACAGCGGATCTCCGGTCCCGACCACCTGACCGGGTGTCACCAGGATCCGGACGGTCCGCAGCGCGTCCGGCGCGACGAGCACGTGCTGCATCTTCATCGCTTCCAGGACAACCAGCTGGCTGCCCGCCGCGTATTCGGCGTCCTCGGACGCTACCTCGATGACGGTGCCGGCCAACTGGGCGCGCAGCGCATCCTCGCCGGGATACAGTTCGATCGTCGCCGCCCGGGGTTCTTGCTGGTGTGACAGCGCGGCCTGGGCCAGCTCGGGAAGCTTCTCATCGAGGAAACCGGTGCTCACCCAACCGGATTCGATCCGGTCGTCGGTCAGCAGCTCGCGCAGGAAGGTGACATTCGTGTGAACGCCCTCGATGCTGAATTCGGCCAGGGCGGTGCGGGCCTTGCGCACCGCGGCCCGCCATGATGACCCGTGCCCGGCGGATGACGCGTGCACAAAGACGATGAGTTTGGCCAACAGCGAGTCGTACTGCGGGCTTATCGCCAATCCCGCCCGGCCATAGGTGTCGACGCGCACGCCGGGACCACTGGGCGGGGAGAACACGGTGAGGGTGCCCGCCGAGGGCGCGACGGAGAAGTCGGGCCCGAACGTCTCCATGTTCACCCTGAGCTGGATGGCGATGCCGCGGCGGGCGGCCGGCTCGCCGATGACTTCCAGTCCGTCGGAGGCGATTCCGGAGGGCAACCCCAGCTGGTAGAACGACGCACCCCGGGCGATGGCGAGTTGCATGGCGACCAGGTCGAGCCCGGTGGTTTCCTCGGTGACGGTGTGCTCGACCTGGATTCGCGGGTTGACCTCCAGAAAGACGAATTCGTCGCCGGTGACCAGGAATTCGACGGTGGCCAGCCCGCGCAGCCCCACGCGGGCGCATAACCGCACCGCCGCCCGGTGCAGGGCGCGGCGCAGGTCATCCGAAAGGCCTTGGGCGGGGGCGATTTCCACCAGCTTCTGGTAGCGCCGCTGGATGCTGCAGTCGCGGTCGCCGACCGCGTGTGCGTGCGTCTGGTGTCCAGCCGGTGCGGCGACCACCTGCACCTCGATGTGGCGGGCGTCGGCGAGCAGCGCCTCGGCGAACAGCGCGGAATCACCGAATCCCAGTTGGGCTTCGGCGGCGCAGCGCTGGTAGGCATCGTCGATCTGATCGGCGCTGTGCACCTTGCGCATCCCACGGCCCCCGCCGCCGGCGAGGGCCTTGATCATGATGCCGCCGCCGTGGGCGGCGAAGAACGCCTTGATGTCCTCGACGCCGCTCGGGCCGTCGGTCGCGGGCAGCACCGGCACCCCGGCGGCGATCGCCGCGCCGCGGGCGGCGGTCTTGTTGCCGAGGACTTCGAGCACCCGGGCATCGGGACCGACAAACGTGTAGCCACCGGCCGCGCAGGCGTTGGCGAATTCAGCGTTCTCGCTGAGGAATCCGTAGCCGGGGTGAATCAGTTCCGCGCCGGCGCTCTTCGCCGCCGCCAGCATGGCGGGCTGGTCCAGATAAGCCCGCGGGCCGGTGCCTGGCAGGCCGATCGCCTCGTCGGCGGCGTGCACGTGCGGGCTCTCGGCGTCGTCTTCGGCATACACCGCGATGGTGCGCATGCCCAATTCGGTTGCGGTGCGGATGATTCGCAGTGCGATCTCGCCGCGGTTGGCGACCAGCAGGCTCGCGTTCATCGCAGCGGCTCGCCCCACTGGACCTGTTCGCGGAGCCTGGCCTTGAGCAGCTTGCCGCCGGCGTTGCGCGGCAGCGCGGTGTCCACCACCGTGACATATTGCGGCACTTTGTAGTCGGCCAGCTGGCCGCGGCAGTGGTCGAGCACCGCCGGCACGTCGATCTCGTCGCCGCCGCCGAACAGCACCGCTCCCACCTTCTCCCCCATGACCTCGTCGGCAACCCCGAGCACGCAGACGTCCGCGACATGGGGTGCGGCCAGCAGCACGGCCTCCACCTCGACGCTGGAGACGTTCTCGCCGCCGCGGTTGATGATGTCCTTGAGCCGGTCGACGATGTGCACCCGGCCCGCCTCGTCGACGCGCACCACGTCGCCGGTGTGCAGCCAACCGTCAGCGAAGGTGGTGGCGGTGGCCTCGGGCCGGTTCCAGTAGCCGTTGGTCACGTTGGCGCCGCGCGCCACCAGCTCGCCCACGGCGGGGTCGTCGCCGAACGGGATCACCCCGAGGTCCACCGACGGCACCGCGTACCCGACGGAGTCGGCGTGCTCGACGGCCTCGGCGTCGGGCAGCACGGTCATCAGCGACGCCGTCTCCGTCATGCCGTAGCCGTTGAACACCGTGGCGTGGCCGAACGCGTTCTTCACCGACCGCACCAGCGACGGGGCGATCGGGGCGCCACCGTAGCCCACCCACCGCACGCCCGACGTATCCAGCGCGGCAAAATCCCTGTGGCGCAACAACAGCGAGTAGATCGCCGGGACGGTGACCATGACCGAGATGCGCTCGGCGGTCAGCGTGGCGAGCAGCGTGTCCAGGTTGAGCGCGGGCATGATCACCGACGCTCCGCCGAGCCGGGCCGCGGCCAGAAGCTGGGTGTTGCAACCGGTCACGTGAAACAGCGGCACCGAGATCAGCGTGCGCATCGCGTCGCCGAGGTTCCGCGGCTGTTGCAGACAACGGATCCCGTTCTCGGTGTTGGTCAAGAACGCCTCGTGCGTGGTCGGCACCCCCTTGGGATGGCCGGTGGTCCCCGAGGTGTAGAACAGCGCGGCGGTGTCGGCGCGGCCCAGTCGCTCGGTGACGTACGGCCGACCGTCCGGCAGCGGCGCGTCGGGCGCCAGATCCACCCGCGCCCCGGAGTCGGACAAAACGAACTCGACCTCCGGGCGCGCCGAACGCGTATTGACCGCCACCGCAACGCCACCGGCCATCACCGTGCCCCAGAACGCCAGCGCCCAGTCGATGCCGGCGGGGTAACGCAGCGCGACGCGGTCGCCGGGCTGCAGACCGCCGGCGCGCAGCCCGCCGGCGACGCGCGCCGCGCGGTCCCACAGCTGCCGGTACGTCAGCCGGTCGCCGCCCAGCTCGACCAGGGCTTCGGCATCCGGGCGGGCGTCGGCGTGCTCGGCGAGCATGTCGAGCAGGGTGGCCGGGAGCCCCTCGTAGCGCGGTATGCCGTCGGGGCCGCGGGACACGCCGGCCATCGGGAACGGGTTGGGGCCGCGTGGAATTTCGATCACTGGAGGCATGCCCGGTCCTTACTATCCTGCTGCCCTATCGTGATAGCGGTGACGATCCAGGATTCCGCCATCATGCCCGAGGCGTTCTTCACTGTAGACGGCGACTCCTATGTTCCGGGGCCGATGACCCAGGGCCCGTGGGGCGCGGCGATGGGCGGCCAGATCGTCGGCGGGCTGTTGGGTTGGGGCATAGAGCAATCCGGCATCGACCCCGACTTCCAGCCCGCCCGGCTGACCGTCGACCTGATACGGCCGGCGCTGCTGCTGCCGGTACAGATCCGGACCTCGGTCCAGCGGGAAGGCCGGCGAATCAGGCTGGTCGACGCCGCCCTCATGCAGCGCGACGCGACCGTCGCGCGCGCCAGCGCGTTGTTCCTGCGCCGCGGTGAGCATCCCGAAGGCCAGGTGTGGTCGTTTCCGGTCGAGATGCCGCCGCTGCCCAGGGCCCACGACGGCTTTCCGACCGACATGCCGTTCCACATCTGGGGATACGGGGCGACGTTCGAGGGCAGCCCCGGTATCGCCGCCGGCGAGTGGGAGCAGTCCCATGCCCAGAAGTTCGCGTGGGCGCGGGTGTTTCGGCCGATGGTGCATGGCCACGCCCTGACGCCGTTCACCCGCCTGGCGTTCGTCGGTGACATCACCAGCTCGCTCACGCATTGGGGCACAGGCGGATTGCGTTACATCAACGCCGACTACACCGTCACCGCCAGCCGGCTGCCCGACGGTGAATTCGTCGGGCTGGCCGCACAGAGCCACTACGGTACGGCCGGGGTCGCCACCGGCACCGCAACGCTGTTCGACCAACACGGCCCGATCGGCACCAGCTCCGCCCTGGCGGTGGCCCAGCCCGCCGGCGCGTTCAAGCCGACCCACGCCTAGTCGATCATCGTTGCTGTGTGCGCCACTCCATTTGCTGGGAGGCGACTCTGCAAACCTCGGACAGCGCCCGGTATTGGGCTATGCTGCTCTGCACGACCCGCCGAATGGATGCTGCACAGTCCCGCAGCGGGACCGTCACTCCGGTGGGTGGACATCTCCCTTGGAGGGGAACCGCCATGCGCATGGGCTCGGACTCGCGATCCCCTTGCGGCGCCATCCGGCGCACGGCGCTCAGCACGGAGCGCCCGGGGCCGTGACGACTCCGGTACTGGATCTCGACGGCCGGGTGGCCGACCGGCGGCAGGAACTCGGTGAACTCCGGAACGCGGTGGCGACGGCCGAACGGGTCAGCGGAGGGTGCGTCCTGCTCAGCGGGGTCCCCGGGGTGGGCAAATCGACGCTCATCCAGGCGTTCGGCGTCGAGATCTCCCGCCGCGACTGCGTATTCGCCTACGGAAGGTGCCGCGACGGCGGCCCGGCTCCGTATTCGGCGCTGGCCGACGCGCTGAGCTCGGTCGTGCGCACCATGGAGGCCACCGGCCCGGCCGAGCGTGACCGTTGGCGAGCCGACCTCGTCAGCGAGATGTCGGGGTTTGCGGGTGTCCTCTCGCCACTCGTGCCTGAATTGGCGCCGGTGCTGGGTGAGCCCTCGACCGACACCGATCTCGACGCGGCGGACGCTCGCCGCCGGTTGCACCGCGCAGCCATCCTGCTGGTCTCGACCACGGCGTCCTACCGGCCGGTGGTGCTGGCGATTGACGACCTGCAGTGGGCGGACCGCGACACGTTGCTGCTGTTATCCGAACTGCTGACGGTGTCGCTGCGCAACGTCCTGGTGGTCGGCGGGCACCGCGCGGGCGAGTTCGACCCGGACGCCGGGGGCATCAAATCGGACAACCTCACCACCATCGAACTGCAACCGCTGGCCACCGAGGACGTCGAGGAGCTGCTGGCCGACGTGTGCGGCCGGAGTGTGGAGCTGGCCGATGTGGCCGCCGAATTCCACCATCGGACCGGCGGCAATCCGCTGCAGGTCCGTCAGCTGCTCTACCGCGCGCAACGCGAGGGCGCGCTGACCCCGGTCGGCCCCGGCGGCAACCCGAGCTGGGACCTGCGCGTGCTCACCTCGATCGAGGTTTCCGCCACGGCCGCCGAGTTTCTCAGCCGCTACCTCGACCAACTTCGCCCGATCGACCGCGAGGTGTTGGGTTCGCTGTCGTGCTTCGGCGGCGAGTTCGACCTGGACGACGCCACCGCGGCGGCCGCGCAGCCGCCCGAGGTGGTGGCCCAGGCGCTGTGGTCGTGCCTCGAACTCCGTCTGCTGGAGGCCGTCGACAGCGGCGGCCGGCGGATCGCCAACGCGATCAGCCGCGACGCCCGGTACCGCTTCAGCCATGATCGGGTGACCGAGGCGGCGCGGGTGGCCCTGTCCGACGACGAGATCCGCGCGACACACCTGCGAATCGGTCGGTGGCTGGTCGAGCGGGAGGACGACCGGTTGTTCGAGGCCGCGCGCCATCTCGGCATCGGCGGGCGTGGGCTCACCGACGACGCCGAGCGCGTTTGTTTCGTCGAGGTGTTGCGGCGGGCGGCACAGAAGGCGAGGGCCCAGGCTTCATTCCCGTTGGCGCTCAACTACTGCCGGGACGCACTGACGCTGCTCGGCGGGCAGCGTTGGACCGCACACTTCGATCTGACCCGGCAGCTGCAGCTCGACGCCGCCGACGCCGCGTTGCTGGTGGGTGACGTGCCCGCGCTGAATGCGCTACTCGACGAGGTCGAGGAGACCCTGCGCGACCCGCCGGACCGCGCGCGCATCGCTTACCTGCGGCTCAAAGGGCGCGTCGCGCAGAACCGTCTGCAGGAGGCGCTCGAAATCGGGCTGCAAGCGCTCGCCGAGCTCGGCGAACGGGTGCCGACAGACGCGGGCACGCCACGCATGGCCAACGCGGTCGTCCGGATGAGGTTGACAATGCGCGGGTGGAGCAATGAACGGCTGCTTCAGCTGCCGCACTGCGATGACCAACGGGTCATCGCACTGCACCGGATTCTTGCCGAGCTATGCAACATGGCGGTCCGGGTCCGGCCCAACCTTCTGCCCTTGCTCGTGCGAAAGCAGCTCGATCTCACGCTGGCCCACGGCCACACGCCGTCTTCGCCGCTGGTCATTGCCGGTTACGGGATCGTCCGGGTGCTGCTCGGTGACCACGCGGGCGGCCAGCGCTTCGGCGAGGTAGCCATGCTGCTCGCCCAGCGGCCGGAATTCCGCGAGGCCCGGCCGCAGACGGTGTTCATGCACCTGGACTACATCCACCATTGGCGCCACCCCCTCCGCGAGGGCTTAGCCGAGCTTCGCGACGCCGTCGAGGAGGCGCTCGACCAAGGCGACCAGGAAAACGCCGGGCTTCTGGTCGCGGTCCTGCTCTCCCAGTCATTCTGGGCCGGTCGTCCCCTTCCTGAGATCGACGCCCTCGCCAGCTCCCTGATCCCACACATCCGTTCCCAGCCGGTTGCCGGCGCGCTTTGCCAGGCCGTGCAGCAGCTTTGCCTCAATCTGATGGGCCGCGGCGCCGATCCCTTCCTCCTCGCCGGCGAGAGCGGCTACGACGAGCGGGAAGTGCTGCCGGCGGCCCGCAGCGAGGGCGACGAGGTAGCCCTGGGTGCGGCCGCGACCATGAAGCAGGGCCTGCACTTCTGGTGTGGCGACTATGAGGGCACAGTCGCCGCGACGCCGGAGGCAATCGAGCACATCGGTGGGATGGCCGGCACTGCGATCTCAGAACTCATCTACCTGGTAGGCGCGCTAAGCATGATTCGACAGGCGCCGCGGGACCGCTCGACGGCCCACTTCGTGCGCCAGACTCTGGCATCGCACCGCAAGTGGGCGGCGAGCGCGCCGGAGAACTACGCGGCGTCGCACGCGCTGCTCCAGGGAGCCTGGGCCCGGGCGCGCGGGCAACACGCCAAGGCGGAGCGCTACTTGCATCAGGCGATTGAACTCGCCGAGGAAAGCCAGCTGCCGATGATCAGCGCTTACGCCCACGAGGAGGCCGCGGCGCTGTATGGCGACACGGGGCGGGCGCGGCTTCGGGACCACATGCTGGGGTCGGCGTACCAGCGCTGGCTGACTTTGGGTTTCGCGGTGCGCACCGACTGGCTGGCGCGCGAGCACCCCTGGCTGCTCAGGCGCGACCTCGTCCAGAAAGGCTCGGCGGGGATCGACCCTGTCGGTGCGCATCAGCTACTGCGCGCGCTGTCGGGAGCGCGAACTTCGGATGCCTTGGCCAACATCATTTTGGGCTCGGTCGCCGACACGACTGGTGCGGGCCGCGTCCTGCTCCTCACCGGCGACGCGGAGAACTTGGCCGTCCGGGCCATCCACGATCACGGCGAGATTTCGATCGTGGACGGGCCATGGACCGAGGTGTCTTATGACAGGAACATCGTGCGCCGCGTGCTGGACGGCGGCTCTCCGGCCATCGTCGCGGCCGACCGTCAGGCACGGACCCCGCCCGTCCTCATCGTTCCGATCACCTTGCACGACACAATAATCGGCGTGATTTACGCCGAGCGGGACGCACCGGACGGCAACTTTGTCGCCGAGCACCAGGAGGCGGTCGCCTTCTTGTGCGCCCAGGCCGCCGCGCCGCTGTGGAACTTCCAGCTCGAGGCCCGACTGCGGGCCGCCGACGAGTACCGACAGTCCCTCATGGACGCGCAGTCGAGATTCGTGCCCAACGAGCTGCTGCGCATCCTCGACATCGACGACCTTCGCCGCGTCCGCAACGGCTACCGGGTCGAGCGCGAGATGACGGTGCTCATCAGCGACATCCGGGGCTACACCACCATGATCGAGGACATGAACGTCGGAGAGGCGAGCAACCTGGCGATGGGTTTTCTGCGTGCCGTCGAGCTCCCAATCATCGGCTATAACGGCATGATTCAAGACGTCCGCGGGGACGAGATCGTCGCTGTCTTCGAATCCGAGCCCGACGCCGTTCGGGCAGGACTGGCGATGCTGCGCTCCTTGCGCGCGCACAACGAAGAGCGAAAAGCAGCCGGATCCGAAGAACTACGGGCCGGAATCGGCATCAACACCGGGATGGTCGGAGTCGGGCTGGTCGGCGGGGTGAACCGCATGGTGCTCACCATCATTGGCGACGCGGTGAACCTGGCCGCGCGCATCGAGAGCACCAACAAGCGCTACGGCTCCGCCTTGCTCATCTCTGATCACACGTACCAGCGCCTCGGGGCGTCCGAGCGGTTCAACGTCCGCCGCATGGAGCGCGTCATGGTGGTCAACCGACGTCGACCGGTGACGATTTACGAAGTGTACGACGAGGATTCGGCTGCACTTCGCGCCGCGAAACGCGCGGCGCAGCCCGCGTTCGACGAGGCCTTCGCCCTTTTCGACGCGGGCGACGTCGATGCGGCGCGCGCCGCCTTCGAACGATGCCGCGCGCTGCTGCCCGACGACCCCGTCGCTCCGCTGCATCTGGCGCACTGCGACGCGATGGTGCGCGGTGAAATGACCCCTGGTCAAGAGGTCGCACTCCTGAACAAGTAGCGCACTACCCCACTTTCGGAACTTTGCCGAACCGATTGCGCGACGTGTGGTATTTGTCACATGATTTGTACCGACAGCCGGGGGCGGTCAAGGAGCGGCCATGTACCTGAGTGCAGAACGGTTGGCCCTTGCCAATCAAGCAGTCAAAGAGACGTTCGGGCAGTGCAGCGTTGCCTGGCAGGCCATCCCGCACTGGGACACCGGCGACCCTGGTCAGATCAGTGTCCCCGACGGCATCGTGGCAACCCCGAACCTCATAACCGTGACGACCAAGTCCAGAACTTTGGAGCTGACACTCGCGGAGACGATTGCGCCGACACCCGATGCGCTGCTCACCGGAGTGATGAAGACGACCAAGGACCTCGCGAAGGACCTCGACGACGACGTCCTTCCGAACCTTTACACGAAAGCCGGCAACTCCATCACGACAGGCTTCACTGCTCAGCCCCTGATGGACGCGCTCATCGATGCCCGCGCGGACGTCGAAACCACAGGATATCGCGCACCGTCCTGCCTGGTGACCAACACCGCAGGGCTGAAGAGGCTCAACCACCTGGCCGGGGGGTACTCGATCCTTCAACAACTGCTCACCGCGGGGAACATCAACGCCCTGCACCGGACCATACCGCTCAACGCTCCGGATAACGACCCTCGGTTGCTCTTGATCGGCCGTCGGCGGCGGATCCCCCAAGGCGCGGCACCGGAGGCGTCACCCGGTGAGGAGCCGGTGGACGTTGCCGTCAGTCTCCTGCCCAGCCTGGAGGTCGACGGCGAAAACAACGCGGGGAAAATCCAATTCACCGTGCGGATCCGCTACGCACCAAGGATCACCGATGCCACCGGCCTCGTCGCTGTCCACAACTGACGGCAGTATCACTCCAGTAGCACCGCATGCGCTCGACGATTATCTCGCCCTCTGCAAGGACGCCTGCGACAGCGAGATCGAGCGGCTCTACGGTCCGGGTGAACGCGGGTCGAACGGCCTCTACGACCTGATCCTCGATTATCCGCTGCGCGGCGGCAAGGCGCTGCGACCGGCGCTGAGCATCGCGATGTGCCTTGGGCTCGGCGGCCACCTCGAGGCCATATTGCCCACCGCCGCGACCCTCGAGCTGTACCACAACGCGTTTCTCATCCACGACGACATCGAGGACGAATCCTGGTGGCGGCGCGGCAAGCCCACGCTGCACATCGACCATGGCGTGCCGATCGCCGTCAACGTCGGCGACGCCATGCTCTCGCTGTCGCTACAACCGCTACTGGACAACGTCGAGCGGGTAGGGCTCGGACCCGCCCTGCGCATCCTGCGGGCCGTCGCCAAGATGACCCGGCTGACCGTCGACGGGCAGGCGCTGGAGCTCGAGTGGGTCCGGTCCAACACGTGGCGGCTCCAGGATGCCGACTATCTCAAGATGGTGGAACTCAAGACGAGCTGGTACTCCTTCATCACGCCGCTACACGCCGGCGCGATCGCCGCTGGCGCCGGAGCAGAGCGGTTGCCTCCGCTGGAATCCCTCGGCCGCCACCTGGGAGCGGCCTTCCAGATCACCGACGACCTGCTGAACTTGCGGGCGGACCCGCAGGAGTACGGGAAGGAGATCGGCGGCGACCTCTGGGAGGGCAAGCGGACCCTGATGCTGCTGCACACCTTGCGAAGTGCCGAACCGCAGGACCAGGTTCGGGCGGTGGCGATTCTGGCCAAGCGCCGACCGAGCGCCGACGGCGAGTTGGGGCTGACCAACCTGCTCGATCGCCTCACCGCCCGCGGTGAACTGTCCCAGTCGGGTCGGGCGGAGATCGAGGCCCGGCTGCAGGGGCATCATCCGTCGGAGCCCAAGGCCCTCAAGGACATTCAATGGCTCTATGAATTGATGCACCGCGTGGGCTCGCTCGAGCATGCCCGCGACGTCGCCGCCGGGCATGCCCAGAAGGCTGCCGTGGCGCTCGCGAAGCTCGACTGGTTGCCGCACAGTCGTCATCGAGACATGCTGGCCGACCTGGTGGACTACGTACACGGGCGGACCCGATGAACCCCGAAGCCACGCTCGGCATGCTGGCGGAACTCGAGCGGATCCGCGAGCTCACTCTTGACCTCATCGAACAACAAGCCCCGCAGTTGCAGCCGCCCCCGCCGGACGAAGCCGCCGAGATGCAGCGCAGGGTGTTCGACCTACTCCTGGGGGCGCGCCGAGCGGTCCTCGGCAATCCCGCGGCCGCCCGACGGCTGCACGACCTCCTCGTCGCCGAGGGCCGCCGTTACGCAAGCACACCCCGCGGGGCACGGCTACGCGACGCGTTGGCCGCCTCGGAAGCGGTGGAGAACCTACGGCGCGTCTGGGAGATGGTGAGCCTCAACGTTCTCGGCGGTCCCGCCGCGCCCGATGCCGTTCCCGACGCCTGGGTGGATCTGATGGCAGACGCCGTCGTCGGGCGTGGCCTCGACGATTCGATTCTGAATCGCCTGCGGCCCGAGGGGTTTGCATGACGCTCACCGATCCTCGCGAAGCTCTCGCAGACCAAAGCGATTTCATCGGCTATCTGGTCGGCCTTGCCGGCGTCGCCCGGGTGGTGCACAGCCTGGCCACAGACGGCGAAGGCCGAGCCGGGCACCCCCGCGCCCCAGACGACTTCGTGTACCTTCTGCTCGGGTTTGCGAGCCTCGGAGCGACGATCGAGGGATTCGCCAATTCGGCTGTCGCACAGCCGAATCCGAGTGCCGCGCCACCACCCCCGGACCCGAGTACGCGGTGGCTCCGATGAGCGCGCTCCTGGCCCGCAGCGACTTCCTCCGCGCCCCGGTGCTGGCCACCGCCCGGCCCGCGGGTTTCAAGGAGTGGCAGCACTTCGTGATTCACGGGCTGGACGTGCGGGTTTTGATCAACTTCAGCCTCAACAATGAACTGCTCGCCGGAGACGAAGTCCGGCTCGCACCACGCGTCATCATCATCGCTCACGACGAGACATGGACCGGCGCCATCGAGCGGTTCGACGGGCGCGCTCTGAACGTCTCGGCCGATCTGGGTGAACTGACCATCGGCGGTAACCGAATGACCATCGTGCCCGACGGCTATCGCGTGGCAATCGATTTGCCTGACAACGGTATTCGGGGCGAACTGCACTTCATCTCGGCGAGCCGGCCATTCGTGGTCCGCAACGAACCGGCGGGTGAAGGCCGCGTCAGCTGGCTCTTCGTACCGAGGCTGCGCGCCGACGGATGGCTGCGCATCGGCGGACGAGAACACCGTTTTGAGGACGACCTCGCCTATCACGACCACAACTGGGGCCGGTTCCGGTGGGGCGACGACTTTGGTTGGACGTGGGGCACCATTTTGCCGGCCAGACCCGGAGACCCGTGGTCGATGGTATCCGTGCATATCACCGACGGGAGGCGGCAGCGCTCTCTGTCCCGATCGCTCTACGTGTGGCACCACGACGAGCCCGCCGCGATATTTCGCCACGCGGCGGTGCAGGCGCGCACCCACGGCCTGCTCGACCGCGCGGCCGATTGCGTCTTGCCGCCCCCGATGCGGCTGCTACTGGACGGCGAGGTGCCGGGGGTGCCGGAACGGATCGAGATCACCGCCACGCGGGCTGGCGACAAGGTGCACGCCGAGTTCCGCTCGCGTTCTTATACCCGCCTGGCCCAACCGAGCGAGGTACACCTCGACCGATCGACTGTGCTCTGCGAAGCCGACGGCGCCGTTCGGGCGAGCGGCACAGTGAATGGCGAAGACTTCGACTTCGTCGGTACCGGAGTATTCGAGTTCCTCCATGGCTGAACGGGTTTCGTCGCTACTGCGGCGTTCAGTCGAGCACCTCGAGGACGAGGTGCCCGACAGTTACCGGGCGCTGGTCGCAGAGCTCGGCCCGATGGTGGTCGAGCTCGACGTCGACGGTGAGGTGTTTTCCCTGCGTGGTGGTGATCGACTTCAGGTGTTCGACGGTGCGGCGCAGACTCCATCCGTCCGGATCATCACCTCGCGCGCCGCCATCCTTGACGTGCTGGATGCCCGGGTGGCGGTCGGGGCGGCCGTGGAGGCGGGCGCGGTGAGCGTGTGGGGTTCGCTCGATGACGTCCAGCGGGCCCACGACTCGCTGCTGGCGTACGTCCATGCGGCGGTGCGGGCGCCCTCGCAGCCCGGCGTGCTGTCCGAACTCCGTTCGGGGGCAGCATGACTGAGAGCATCTGCACCCCGGGATCGGGCGAACCTCGTCCCACTGTGGCGGTCCTCGGGGCGGGCATCGCCGGGCTCACCGCGGCGCACGAGCTCGCCGAGCGCGGCTTCGTCGTCACGGTGTACGAGGGCCGACCCGACGAACGGAATGGACTGGGAGCCCAGCCGGCCGGAACATACCCGCCCGTCAAGATTGGCGGCCTCGCCGCGTCTCAGTACTCGACGGTGGGCCCGCAAGGCGGAAGCCAAGCCCAGCTGCGTCCCTTCCCAGGCCGGCGGGGCCAGCCGCGTCCTCCCGGCCGAGCGGTTGCGGGTGAACACGGCTTCCGCTTCTTCCCCGCGTACTACTTACACACCTGGGACATGTTCCAGCGCATTCCGGTCTACCAATACAGCGGTACGGCCGGCTGGACGCCGACTTCCCGCACCGTGTACGACAACGTCCGGCGGGTGATCACCCAGGGCATGACGGTTGGCGGCAAGCCCTCCCTCGTCTTTCCCCGCGAACTCCCCCGCAGTCCTGCCGAGTTTCTCGGCATCCTCAGCCAGATCGCCGGATTGGGCTTCACCGCCGAAGATCTCGCAATCTTCCAGAGCCGGATACTCCGCTATCTGGCCACCAGCCCCTTGCGACGCGCCATCGAATTGCAGAACCTCTCCGCCTACGACTTCTTCGTCGGGTACGACAGCTCGACCGGGACCAAGCAATTCTCCTATTCGCCGAGTTTCGACGCGCTCTTGCGCGAGATGCCAAGGGTCCTGGCCGCTTTCGACTCGCGTTGGGGGGACGCACGGACCAACATCACCACTTATCTTCAGCTGTACCTGAACATGGACCGCCACGACGATAAGGCCGACGGGGTACTCAACGGTCCCACCACCGAGGTGTGGTTCGACAACTGGTACCACCACCTCGTCGCGCTTGGCGTACGTTTCGTGCGCGGTGTGGCGAGTCGCCTCGATTCTTTCGCCTTCGACCCGAGCCAGCCGCCCCATCTCCGACCTCGCGTGCAGATCACGTTCGCCGACGGTACGCGGGTGACTCCGGACTACACCGTCGTCGCCGTCGATGCCCCCGCAGCCGAATCCATCACCGCGCCGCTGCGCGCGGCGGGCACAGGCGGCACCGTAGGTAGGCTCGACGGATTTACTACGTCTGCACCCCCACCCGACGGTCCGCTGCAACCCGCCTCGGCACGGGTCCCGCGGCGACGGAATCCCTACAACATGGACGAGCTCGGACGAGTGCCCTGGGATCGGTTCCAAACGCTGTGCGGCATCCAGTATTACTTCGACACGGAATTCCAGCTGCTCCGAGGACACATGCTCTACGCCGGCACGGAGTGGGCGCTCTCGTCGATCAATCAGCATGGATTCTGGGAGAAGGAACCGATTCTGGACCGCGACGGCCACGTTTCGGTGCTGTCCGTCGACGTCGGGGACTTCAATACCCTCTCCCGGCACCTGGGCAAGGCGGCCCGCGACTGCGCTCCTGATGAACTCGCCGCGGAAGTGTGGCGCCAGATCGTTGCCGCCCTCACGAGCAACAACGAATCCCTTGCGGCGGAGGCGATGCCGTGGCCCGCGTGGTACGCGCTGGATCGCGGCCTGAAAATGGCCGCCGGACCCGGTCAGGGCCAGGGTCGCGTGGTTCAAAACGAGACGCCGTACCTCGTTCCCATCATCGGCGACTGGGACAATCGGCCCGGCAGCGACCCGTGGAACCCGCACGGATCGTCTTGGAGTAGCGCACCGCCCGAGGACTGGTGGCTCGAAGACCTGGAGCTGCGGAACGTCTGGCAAGCCCGCCACGGCGGCTATCAGGTACACAACAATTCGGTGGTCTTCGGGGGCACTTGGAACAAGACCTTTACCCGGATGACCTCAATGGAGGCCGCGTGCGAGTCGGGACGTCACGCCGTCAACGCCATCCTCGACCACTACGTCTGGGTGGCATCGGGTGGTCGCGATCGCCGGGAGAAGACCACGCTCGCTTGGGAGTTTCCCTTCGGCTTCCTCGATCAAGGTCTGTCGAGCCCGATTCGATTCCCGACCCCAGCCGGTGACTATTGCTACGTGTTCGACTGCGAAAATCGTGAGCCGGCCGACACGCGCCTGCTACGCAACATCGATTCGAAGTTCTGCGAGCAGTCACTGCCGCATCCACTGGACATCCCGGCCGCGCTTTCGTTCGGTGCCCCTCCGTCCCCTATTCCCACCTTCACGGGAGGTCAGAAAATGTTCACGCCCACAGCCGATTCCAACCAGCAGTTGCTCAACTACCTCCAGGCTTGGCGACAGATTCTCGACCAGTGGACGGCCATGGCAGCCGCGTCACCATTTCCGAACGCCCCGAACGTGTTTCCCACCGCGCCGCCGGGAGGTCAGTTCGCGCCGCCGTTCGCGCCCTTCATGCCGTTGATGCCGACCGCGCCGTTCATGCCGGCGGCGCCGTCCGCCGCTGCGACGTCACCAGCGCCACCCGCGCCGGCCGACTATGCCCAGCAACTGTTCAGCTATCTTCAGGCGTGGCGGCAATACCTCGAGCAGGCGGCGGGCACAATGGCACCGTCAACGCAGCCATCGAACACCGGGCAGCCGACCGGCGTTCCCCACGGCGGCGGCAACGCCGGCACCAAGCGCCCGCCGGATACGCCGATTCCGCCCATAAGCGATACCGGCAGCAAGAGCGGTCCACAGGACGGCGACGGCAACGGCTCGTCTTCAACCTGGCCTCCGCCGATGCAGAGATTAGCGCCCGACAGCTACACCCTGAGCCAAATCAGCGGCGTCGGATCCGAACTGGCGGGGACCCCCATCGGCGGTGGGACAGAAACGTCGCAGCTGATTCCGCCCGATGTAGATTGGGCTACCCAGTACGAACCAATTGAACTCCCCCGCGAGCTAATCCAGAGGTTGGACGCGACCGCCTCATCGGCACGGCCCAGAGCCTCGCAGGTCTTATCGGAAACTCCCGAGCCACAGGCCGGTTCGGCATTTCTCAGGACGATGCACAGCGTGGAGCCCTCCGCGTCGCCCCAGGTCGCCCCGAGGTCGCTGTTCTCCACTCCGGGCGCTTCGACAAGCTTCCGGGAACACGGTGAGACACCCTCGCCCTGACCGGTTTTAGACGGCACTCACTCCATCAACTGTGCGGCGACGGTCGCGCCGAGCTCCCAGCACGCCTGCAGCTCATCCTTGGTCGGCTTGCCCGAAACCACCACGGTCGCCGCGGCTTTGGACCAACCCAGCCCGGTGGTGATGGTGTCGACGGCACGCTCGGCGCCCTCGGTGCCCTCGTTGCCGTGCAGGTAGAGCCCGAACGGTCGCCCGCGCGTGGAGTCGAGCAATTGGTAATAGGCGCAGTCGAACGCGTGCTTGAGGGCGCCCGAGATGTATCCGAGGTTCGCGGGCGTGCCCAGCAGGTAACCGTCGGCGGCCAGCATCTCGGCCGGCGACACCGTCAGCGCCGGGCGCCGCAGCACGTCCACGCCCTCGATGTCGGGGTCGGTGGCCCCGGAAACCACCGCCTCGAACATCTCGTGGGTATGCGGCGACGGCGTGTGGTGCACGATCAGCAGCGTCTTGCGCGGTGTTTCGTTCACTGGCGGCCCTGCAGCTCGACCGCGGTCCTCATCGCCTCGCGCGCGCGGCGGCGGTCGCCGGCGTAGTCGTACGCGCGGGCCAGCCGATACCAGCGCCGCCAGTCCTCGGGGTGGTCCTGCACTTCGGTGCGCACCGCGGCGAACAGTTCGTCGGCCGCGTCGCGCTGGATGCGGCCCGACGGCCGGCGCGGCAGCGCGCTGGTGTCCAGTTCCATTCCGTCGGCGGCGATCAGCCGGGCCAGCTTCTGGTGCGCGAATCCGGCGCGCAGGGTGGCGATCATCGCCCAGAGCCCGATCACCGGCAGGATCAACACCGCCAGTCCGAGGCCGACGGCCGCGGCCCGCCCGGAGCCGATCATCGCGAAGGCGACGCGCCCCAACAGCACGAAGTACACCAACAGCGCGACGCACATGAAGGCGACGAGCAATTGGGTGCGCAGCGCTTTGGTCATGGCAGAGGTCATGGCAGATTCAGGTCATTGCAGATCGAGCAGGGCCTCGAGACCCACCGTGAGGCCCGGGTGTTCCTTGATCCGCCGCACGGCCAGCAGCACACCGGGCACGAACGAGGTCCGGTCAATGCTGTCGTGCCGGATGCTCAGCGTCTCCCCCTCGGTGCCGAACAGGATCTCCTGATGGGCGACCAGCCCGGCCAGCCGCACCGAGTGCACCGGGATGCCGTCGACGTCCGCGCCACGCGCGCCCGGCAGGCTGGTGCTGGTGGCATCGGGGTTGGGCGGCAAGTCTTTTCGCGACTCGGCGATCAGTTTCGCGGTGCGCGTCGCGGTTCCCGACGGGGCGTCGGCCTTGTGCGGGTGATGCAGCTCGATCACCTCTGCCGAGTCGAAGAAGGGCGCCGCCTGCTTGGCGAAGTGCATCGACAGCACCGCCCCGATCGCGAAGTTCGGCGCAATCAGCACCGACGTGCCCGGGCTGTCGGCGAGCCAATCCTGCACCTGCTGCAGCCGCTCGGCGGTGAAGCCCGTGGTCCCCACGACGGCATGAATTCCGTTGTCTATGACGAACTTCAGATTGTCCATCACCACGTCGGGGTGGGTGAAGTCGATGACGACCTCGGTGTTGCCCCCGGTCAGCAGGCTCATCGGATCACCGGCGTCCACCTCCGCGGACAAGCTCAGATCCTCGGCGGCCTGCACGCCCGCCACCATCGCCGACCCGACCTTGCCCTTGGCTCCCAGCACTCCTACCCGCATGGCCTTCACCCTAGACCGGGACGTTTTCTGCGCCGCGGTGTGCGTCGAGTTGTTGCGTGGCGACTCGACCGTACGTTTCGCGCGATCAGGTGTGGACGATGAAGCCCGCTTCGGTGTAGGGCGCGGGCTGCTCGGGATCGTTGATCGTGAGGTACAGCTCGCCGGCCGTCGGCATCGCGAAGCCGACAAATCCGTGCGCGGTCTGCCCGTCGTGTAGGCCGCCCGTGACCAGCGGGGGCATCTTGTCGAGCCTGCGGAAGTCGACCGCAAGCGTTGACGGCTGGGGCGCGTCGTCGGGATGGGTCCATGGCTGATTGCCGCCGCCGTATCCGGCGAACATGTAGTGCTGGTCGAGCTTGAAGAACCGGTGGGACGTCGCGGTGATAGTCAGTTCCACCACGTTGCATGCGGAGCCAGGTGTCGGACTCGCGAAATGCGAGGTGCATCCCGGCGGGAACCACGTCGCGCTGTTGACGGTGATGTCGGCGGTCGCGCCGCTGGCCGCCTGCACATGCACGGGCACGCCCATCTGACCGATCGGGAACGGTGCACTGTCTGGCGTGGAGTCGGCCGAACCGGTGGCAGATGAGCATGCGGCGATGGCGGCGATGGCCGTGGCGACCGCGGCTGGCGCAATGACGAATCTCGCGCGCACCACGGGTGGTTACCCGCAGCGCCGTCGCGAAAAACGCTCCGACGCCCACGCGCAATCCGAGTCCGGGGCGCGCTGTGCACAGTTCGAGGTTCATCCACAACCGCGGCGCGATCCGCCTCCCTCGTCGCGCCGCGCCCGTAGCATTCGAACATGCATTCGATCGAGGTCCCCGCTGAGGTGGCCGCCGCGCTGGATGCCCAGGATGCCGCCGATGCGGCGATCCGCGGCCTGGACTTCGACGCGCTGAGCCCCGCAGTCCGGCTGCGCGTGCTCGAACGGATGGAGGCCTCGCGCCGGCGACAGATCGCGGTGAGCCACGACCTGATCGCCGGTTTGGCGGCGGCGGATCCCGCCGACATCGGCGGCCCGGTCCACAAAGTCGTCGCCGACCGGCTGCGGATCAGCTATGCCGAGGCGTGCCGTCGGCTCCGCGACGCCACCGAGCTGTCTCCGCACTTGACCCTCACCGGCGCGGAGCTGCCGCCACAATTGCCGGCTACGGCCGTGGCGTGGCGCGACGGGCTGCTCGACGGTCAGCACCTGCGCGTGATCCAGACGTTCGTCCGGGATCTCCCGGACTCGGTCCCCGCTGCCACGGTGGACGACGCCGAGCGATTCCTGGCCGATCAGGCCCGTCGGCTGCGCCCCGATCAGTTGCAGAAGCTCGCACACCAGTGCGCCCTGCGGATCAACCCGGATGGAACGTTCTCCGACGCCGACCGTGCACGCCAGCGCGGGTTCAGCTGGTGCGGCCAACGACCCGATGGGATGAGCATCGGGAAGCTGGTCGCCTCACCCGAGCTGCGCGCCAACCTCGACGCATGGCTGTCCAGGTTTGCGGCTCCGGGGATGTGCAACCCCGACGACGAAACGCCTTGCGTTACAGGCCAACCCGATGATGAGCGCGCCCGCCGCGACATGCGCAGTCCCGCCCAGCGCCAACACGACGCACTCAACGCCCTGGTGCGAGGCCAGCTGGGCGATCCGAAACTGGGTCAGCACAACGGATTGCCGGTGACCGTCATCGTGTCGACCACCCTGCAGGAACTGACGGCGGGGGTGGGGCGCGCGGTGACCGGCGGCGGAACGCTGCTACCGATGCGCGATGTGATCCGGATGGCCCGCCACGCCTACCACTACCTCGCCGTATTCGACGAGCACTCGAGCCGCCCACTGTATCTCGGCCGGTCGCGGCGCATTGCCACACCGGATCAGCGCATCGTCTTATACGCGCACGACCGCGGCTGCAGTTACCCCGGCTGCGACGCCCCCGGCTATTGGTGCGAGGTGCATCATTGCGCTGAGTGGGCGGCCGGCGGCACGACGGACGCGAACAACCTCACTTTCGCCTGCGCGCCGCATCACAAGCTGGCCGGAAGAGGCTGGCGGACAAGCAAAACGCCACGAGGCCGCACCCGGTGGATCCCGCCGCCGCAGCTGGACCGCGGCGCGCGCACCAACGACTTTCACCATCCCGAACGCCTCTTCGACGACGGTGCGTCGCCGTGACGGGCCTACTTCTTGAACCGCCCGGCGAATCCGCGCAGCGGCAGGTCGGCGCTGGTGATCAGTCCCGGCGGTGCCGCCACCACCGACTTGATCGAGGCCAGCGCGGGCATGCCGGTGACGGTCATCCCGATCGAGGCGAAGTTGTCCGGGTTGGACAGGTCGACGCCGGGCTTGGGGAAGATCATGTGCTTGTTGTAGATGCACGGATCGCCCTTGATCTGAGTGATGTAGCAGCCCTTGATGTTCCAGCTCGGGTCGGTGTGCGGGGTCATCTGCCATTCCAGGTGCGTCTCGACCCGCGGCACGCCGTCGACCATGCCCTGGTACTTGATGTAGTTACCACCCAGCGAACCCTTGGGCAGCGTGTACCAGCCCAGGTCGACGTCCTTGGTGCACGCGCCGAGCTCGTAGCTGAACTTGACCTCGTCGAGCGTCAGGTCGAAACAGTCGGCCATCATGTACACGCTGTCGGCGAAGACGCGGGTGTACTTCTCGAGCTTCGACGGAATTTCGGGGTCGTCGACCGGCTGGCCGTAACCCACCTCGATCCAGGTGTCCTTGGAGTGGTGGCATGACACATCGACGGACTCGATGGTGGTCACGTTCTCGATGTCGGCGACGTCGGCCGAGCACACCACGCCCAGGATCTGGTTCAGCCCGGGGTTCATCCCGGTCCCGTAAAAGGTTGCGCCGCCCTTCTCGGCGGCCTCCGCCAACAGCTGGGTCACCGGCTTGCCCGAGGGATGCGGGTGATTCTTGTCGCGATGCCAGCCGGTGATCCAGTCGGCTGTGGTGACGATGTTGATGCCGGCCTCGAGCACCTTGACGTAGAGGTCCTCGTCCGGGAACACCCCGTGGAACGTCAGCACGTCCGGCTTGGCGGCGATGATCTCCTCGACCGTCCCGGTGAAGGCCACCCCGTTGGGCGCCAAGCCGGCGAACTCGCCGGTGTCCTTACCGACCTTCTCCGGCGAATAGCAGTGCACGCCAATGAGTTCGATGTCGGGCTGGGTGGCGATCCGCTTGATCATCTCGGTGCCGACGTTGCCGCTTCCAACCTGAAAGACGCGAACCGGTGCTGTACTCATTGCCTTGAGCCTTCCTGCGTTGCGAACGCCTCGGGATAGAACTGCTTGGCCCACTTGCGGATTGCGGTGAAGCCCTCGTACTCGTCGGTGGCCAGCGCGGGTGGGTCCGAATACCGCTGGTGCCGCCAGATCTCGATGTCCTGCTCGAACTGGCGGATGACCTCGCGCCCGAATTCGTCCGCCTTGGTGGCGGCGCGGTCCGGGTCCTTGTGCGGTGTGTGGCCGATGTAGACCATGAAGCGCACATCGGAGGTGAACTCGTCGATCGGCGTGATCGCCGAAATGGTGCGGTTGTCGATCATGCCCCAGCTCTTGGTCACCGCGATGCCCAGACCGCCGTTGATGGCTTGCACGCCGCTGTTGACGTCCTCGATCTTCTGCCCGTCGTCGCCCTCGAACGTGATGGTGAAGTCGACGTAGGACACCGGCTCGGCGAAGTCGTGGCGGGTGAACACCGGCACGATCGGGGTGTTGTGCACGAACTTGAAGTGCGCGAAGTCCACCCCGTTCTCCAGCACGTATTGCGGGTGCAGTTCCAGGCTTTCGCGATAGAGCCGCTGCTGCGGGTAGTAGTCGTCCGCGCTGCTGCCGTCGCCGAACGCGGTGAACACGTCCGGCACGTCGAAGTAGGGTTCGCGGCGCTCCAGGTCGTGCCAGATGTACACCGACGCGTTGCGCTCCACCACCGGGTAGGTCCGAATGCGGCGGCCGCGGTTGGGCCGGTCCTGGTACGGGATGCAGACGTTGCGACCCTCGGCGCTCCACTGCCAACCATGGAACGGGCACTGCAGCACCTCGCCGACGACCTTGCCGCCATACCCCAGGTGCGCGCCCAGGTGCTCGCAGTAGGCGTTCATCACCGTGAGCTCGCCGGATGCGGCGCGCCAGGCCACCATCTCCTGGTCGAAGTACTTCATTGTGTGCACGTCGCCGACGCCGATCTCGTCGGACCAGGCGACCTGGAACCAGCCGGTCGGTTTCATCGACAACGGTGGCTTAGCCATCGAGCCCTGCCATGTGAACTGCCCTCCCTCGCGTACGAATGATAAGCCGCCCGTCCCCAAAATCAAAGTACCCTCTATGAAACTCCTCGTCGGACCCGGCCGCAATGGATAAGATCGGCGGATGACCCCTCAGAACAGCGCGGCCGGCGTCGCGGGCCGGCGCCCGAATCGGCGGGGCCATGCGACTCGCGAAAGCATGCTCGAGGCCGCGCTGCGCTCGCTGGCCTCCGGTGAACCCGGCTCGGTGTCGGCCAACCGCATCGCCAAGGACATCGGCGCGACCTGGGGCGCGGTGCAGTACCAGTTCGGCGACACCGACGGGTTCTGGGCCGCGGTGCTGCACCGCACCGCCGAACGGCGTGCCGCGACGTTCTCCACGCTGTCGACACCGGTCTCGCCGGACGCCCCGCTGCGCGAGCGTGTCGGCGCCATCATCGAAACCCTCTACCGCGGCCTGGCCTCGCCGGATTCACGCGCGATCGAGAACCTGCGGGCCGCGCTGCCGCGTGATCCCGACGAGCTCGAGCGGCTTTACCCGCGCACGGCCGCCGAGCTGTTCTCCTGGGGCAAGAGCTGGCTGGAAACCTGCCAGCACGCGTTCGCCGATTTGGCCGTCGATCCGGATCGGGTCCGCGAGGTCGCCGCCCTGATCCCCGGCGCGATGCGCGGGTTGGTGTCGGAACGTCAGCTGGGTTCCTACGCCGACCTCGACATGGCGCGCCGGGGGCTGACCAACGCGCTGGCCGCCTACCTCGAACAGTCCCGGCCGTAAGGCAGCGCCGCCTCAGGCGTCGATGACGATTCGCTCGCCGTCGGCCCGCGAGACACACACCAGCATGCCGCCCTGCATTTCTTTCGAGCCCGTCGCGGCACGGCCGCGGTGATCCACCTGTCCGGCAAGCACTTTGACCCTGCAGGTTCCGCAGAATCCCTGTCGGCACGAGTAGGGCGTGGTCGGATCCCGATCCAGCATGACATCGAGCGCCGTCCGATTCGCCGGCACCGCGAGCACCTGCCGTGATCGCGCAAGCTCCAATTCGAACGGGGCCCCGTCGACGACGGGTGCCGGACTGAACCGCTCGTAATGCAGTGGGGCACCGGCATGTTCGTTGCGGGCGATCCGGACGGCCTCCAGCATGGCGCTGGGCCCGCACACGTAGACGGCGGTCGCCGGTCCCGCTCCGGCCAGCAGCTCCACCACGGTGGGGAAGCGGCCGCGCTCGTCGTCGGCCCACACCGTCACGCGATCCGGCCCCTGCGACACGACCTCGTCGAGCAGCGGCATGTACTCGCGGCTGCGGCCGGAATAGACTGCGCGCCAATCGATGCCGCGCTGCGCGGCCACCCGGATCATCGGCAGGATGGGCGTCACCCCGATGCCACCGATGACGAACAACACCTCGCGCTCGGCGGTGCCGAAGTAGAACGCATTGCGCGGCCCTTCGAACTCGCATGTGTCGCCCACGTCGAAGGACTCGTGCATCTCGATGGATCCGCCTCCGCCGTCGGCGATGCGGCGCACGGCGATCCGGTAATCGGTGCGGCGGCCGGGAGGACCGCACAACGAGTACTGCCGGCGCCGGCCCGAGGGCAGCAGAATGTCGATGTGTCCGCCGGGCGTCCAGGACGGAAGCAACCCCCCGTCGGGGTCGGCCAGGGTCAGCGCGACGACGTCCGGCGCGGCGAGTTCGCGCTTGGTCACCACCGCAGTCATCTTGCGCTGCACGGGCCGCACCCGCGACGGCGACCACCGGGACACCGAGGCGAACCCTTCGAACACCGCCCGCACGCCCCACAACAGCGACCCGAAGCGGTCGTGCTCGCGCCGCCCGTACAGGTCGGCGGGCCTGCTGGCCCAAATGCTTTCCGGCACCGAAACAGTCCCTACTTCTGCCGAATGTCCAAGCGCGCGAACAATCGGATAGCTCCGGGGCTGATGCGCCGCATCGCGTAGCCGATGCGTGACTCCGCGGCGATTGGCAACACGGCCGGACCCGTCTTGACGGCCTTGACGATCGCCTTGGCGGTCGCCTCGGGGGTGAAGTTGCGGCGTCGGTAGGCGGCGTCGGCCTTGCCCCGCGCCCGCTCCTGCTGGTCGGCGGTCATCCCGGCGTAGATGGTGTTCTTGGCGATGTTGGTGTTGACGAATCCCGGGCACACCGCGGTGACGCCGATCCCCTCGTCGGCGAAGTCGGCGCGCAACGATTCGCTGAGCGCCAGCACGGCCGCCTTGGTGGTGCTGTAGGCGACCATGGATTTCGACGGCAGGAACGCCGCCGCCGATGCCACGTTGATGATCGTTCCGCCCTCGCCGCGCTCGACCATCTGCGCCCCGAACGCCCGGCTGCCCGAGATGACGCCGCGGACGTTGACGCCCATGATGTCTTCCCAATTCGCCGAGCTCGTCTCCAGGAACCGGCCCGCCATGCCGATCCCGGCGTTGTTCACCAGGATGTCGACCACGCCGTGTTCGTTGCGCACCTGCGCTGCAAGGTCGTTCACGGCGGCCTCGTCGCTGACGTCGACCTGGTATACCGGAGCGTCGGCGCACGCGGCGCGCACCGCGTCGGCGGTCTCGTTGGCCGCGGCCAGATCACGATCGACGAGCACGATCTTGCGGGCACCGTGCCGGGCCAGCTCCACCGCCGTGGCCCGGCCGATCCCGGCACCGCCGCCGGTGACCAGGGCCAGTTTGCCGCGCACCTCGCGCCGCTCGCCACGCACCTCGGTCGCACCGGCGCCGGTCGCGCCGGCGACGCTGCGGTCGACCCACTCGGTCGTCAGCCGGGTGATGACGTCGGGGCGTGACGTCACCACCCAGTGCCCACCCTCGATCTCGACCACCCTGCCGCCCTTGGGGATTGCGCCGGTGAACCGCTGCAGCGCGGGGGTCACGAAGACGTCCCGGCGCGGAACCAACGTCTGGACCGCGACGGAGGTCTCGGGGAGCGGGCGGCCGGGCGTCAGCATCGGCGCCGGCATGTTCTGCCGGTACAGATCGAGCCCGTGCACATAATCGGTGATCGAACGCCTGGTGTCGTGGCGCTGGCTGAGCGTGCTCGACCGGCCGATGCTCTCAAGAGCCTCAACGACTTTCACGCCGACCCGCGAGCGAAAGGACAGCTCCGGCACGCCCGGGCACAAAAAGAAAGCGATGTAGCCCGACGAGATCAGTTGCCGGATGACACGGGCCGCCGCGCGCGGGGAGCGCGCCGAGCGCAGGAACGCGCCGGCATAGGTCAGGTGCGGGCCCGAGATCGAGGTGAAGGAAGCGACTTTGCCCATCACCGAGGCGTCGGTGACGGCCGCCCATGCTTGGATCGACCCCCAGTCGTGGGCCAGCAGGTGCACCGGCCCGACGCCGAGGCTGTCGATCACCGCACTGATGTCGCAGACCAGTTGCGCGAAGAGGTATCCGGATCTCTTTGCGGGACGGGCGGATTCGCCGGCCCCGCGCACGTCGTAGGCCACGACGTTGTAGGGCTTGCCGGCCAGCTCGTGCGCCACGCCGTCCCAGACATGGTGGTTATCGGGAAATCCGTGGATCGCCAGGATGGTCGGCCGCGCCGGGTCGATGTCGGTGTACCGGTGCACGGCCAGCGTGACGCCGTCGCTGGCAGTGATGGTCGAGGTGACAGTCATCAGTGCGAGGCGCGCGCGGCGGGTGAGACGGCCAGGTAGTCGACGGCGAGCCCCAGCCCGCCGAGCTGCGAGGGGTGGAAGCCGGGCCGGTAGTAGTTGCCGATGGCGCGGACGAACCGCAGCGGGCCAGGCACCAGGCCGCGGCGCGCGGCGGAGAAGTAGTCGCGCCAGCGCGGCTTGGTGCGCGGCGGCAGCTGGGGATCAAGCGAGTACATGAACCGCACGCCGCGAATCCACAGCAGCAGCATGGCGGGCGTCACGACCAGTTGGGCGCGCACCTGCCGCCAATAGCCGGCCTGTAGGTGCTTCATGGTGTCGAAGGCCACCGCCTTGTGTTCGACCTCTTCGGCGCCGTGCCAGCGCAGCATGTCGAGCATCAACGGATCGGTGCCGATCTGGTCGTGAGCCGGCGAGTCGAGGATCCACTCCCCCAGGATGGCGGTGTAGTGCTCGATGGCCGACACGAGCGAAACCTGCTCGAGCAGCCAGCTCTGCCGGCGGCGCTCGCTCCAGTGCGGCCGGGGCCCCAGCAGCTTGTCGAACAGCCACTTGATCTGGCCGGTGTAGGGCGTCAGGTCGATGTCGCGCGCGGCGAAGTGGGCGAGCACCTTCGCGTGCGCCTGCGAATGCACGGCCTCCTGGCCGATGAAGCCCTGCACATCCAGCCGCAGCTGGTCGTCCTTGATCAGCGGCAGCGTCTGCTTGAACACCTCGACGAAGAACTCTTCGCCGGCCGGCAGCAGCAGGTGCAGCACGTTGAGGACGTGGGTGGCGAACGGCTCACCCGGCACGTAGTGGAACGGCAGCTGCGACCAGTCGAAGTCGACATCGCGCGCCTCGAGCACCAGTCGCTCGTGGTCCAGCGAGGCGTCGTGCGGACCCGCTGCCTGGTCGTCGACGGTCAGCATCATGCCCCCTACCTCGGCGTTTAGCCCTCGACCACGGTCTTGCGGTGGGCGCCGCCCGCCTTGCGGCGCGTCCCAAGTATAGGGACGCGACCCAGATATGCGAAACCGCCGGTACTGGGTTCTTTGGCGCGGTTCTTCAGCGGGCCGCGGCGTGCCGGCGCAGGTCGTACTGGCCGGGTTCGGGGTTCGCCAGCATCCGGCGGTGTTCGGCCGGCGTGAGGGGCCACACCTCGGGCACGCCGTCGTTGTTGAGGTACCAGCTGTTGCAGCCGGTGGTCCACACGGTGTCCGGCATCGCGGCGCGCAGCGTCGCGTTGAAACGCTCGGTCGCCGCGGCCGTCGGCTCCACCGTGTCGAATTCACGGCGGCGCCAGCGCTCGATCCAGCCCACGATGTGGTCGGCCTGCGATTCGGCCACCGTCGTCAGCGCCAGGTTCCCCACCGGGCTGTGCGGCCCCAGCATCATGAAGAAGTTGGGGAAGCCGGACAGCGCCACGGGCTGGTAGGCCCGCGGCCCGTCGCGCCAGACGTCGTCGGCGCGGATGCCGTCACGCCCGATCAGTTCCATCGGCCGGAAGAACGCGTGGGTGTCGAATCCGGTGGCGAGCACGATGACGTCCACCTCGTGGAGGACCCCGTCGGCGGTGACGATGCCGCGCTCTTCGACATGGTCGATGCCCGCCGTCACCAGCTCGACGTCGTCGCGCTGCATCGCCCGGTAGAAGCCGTTCGACATCACCAGTCGTTTGCAGGCCGGCGTGTAGTCGGGGGTCAGGGCCCGCCGCAAATCGGGATCGCGGATTTCCCAGAGGCTGGCGCGGCACAGCGCCGCCATGATCTTGCGGCGCAGGCCCGGCTTGGTCAGTCCGACCGCGAAGTAGTCGTAGCCCAGGCTGTAGATGCGGTACGCCAACCCGTCGAGCCACGGCATCTTGCGCCGGGTGATCCCGGTGAAGCCGCTGTAGCGCGGGTTGGCCAGCCGCAGCACCCATTGCGCCGTGCGCTGGAACAGCGTGACCTGGCCGGCCACCCCGGCCAGCCCGCACACCAGCTGCACGCCCGTCGACCCGTTGCCGACCACCGCGACCCGGAGCCCACCCACGTCGACGCCGTGATCCCAGCGCGCCGAGTGAAACACATTGCCGCCGAAGGCATCCAAGCCCGGAATCGTTGGCAGTCGCGGGTGATGCAGCACGCCGGTGGCCGAGATCAAGAAGTCGACCTTGAATTCCTCCCCGGCAGCGGTGCGCACCACCCACCGGCCGTCGTCGAAACGGGCGTGGACGATCTCGGTGCCGAACCGAATCCGCCTCCGCAACCCGTAACGGTCGGCGATGTCACGGAAATAGGCCTGGATTTCGCCGCCGGGCGAGAACAGGTGCGACCAGTCGGGGTTGCGGGCAAAGCTGTATTGGTAGATGCGCGAGGGGATGTCGCAGACCAGCCCCGGATAGGTGTTATCCCGCCAGGTGCCGCCCACCTCGTCGGCCTTCTCATAAACGGTCACATCGCTGATACCGTTGCGCAGCAAGGTGATTGCGACGCACAGTCCGGACATGCCCGCTCCGATGACGGCTACGGCTGGGTCGCGTCGCGTCATCGAAACACTCCGGTGGTTCGTGGGCTAGTCGGTTTCGGCGCGCTGCTTGAGGCGCTGCAGCGTGAGCCGGATGTGCTCAGTGTTGGCGGTCACCCGATCGCTGACGCCGGTGGCCTTGCCGGCGACCTTGCGGAACCACCCGGGCCTGCGGTCCCAGGTGCTTTCGGTGACCTCACATCCGCCGTCGGCCGCGACGATGTCGTATTGCCAGCGGGCGACCGGAAAGATGGTGTGGCTCACGTCGAATGCGAAGCGGCGGCCCGGTTCGGCGTCGGTGACCGTGCACTTGGTGCTCCAGCGCCGGCTGCCGCTGCGGTTGTGGCCGACGAACACCGCGCCCGGCCGCACCGCGTCACCTTTGCGCCATTCCATCGCCACCGCTTCCTCGGCCAGCTCGGCCAGCGTGGGCAGGTCGGTGATGAGCCGGTACACCTCGTCGGGCCGGGCCCCGATCCGCACGGTGGCCGTCACGCACGGGTCACTCATTCGCCGATCATATCCAGCAAACACCCAGCTTTTGCGCCGCTTACGAACTTTCTTCACACTTGACGGTGAACCGGCAACCGAGGGGCAATCATGCGAGTCGGCGTACCGACCGAGACCAAGACCAACGAGTTTCGGGTGGCCATCACCCCCGCCGGTGTCGCCGAGCTGACCCGCCGCGGCCATGACGTGCTGGTGCAGGCCGGCGCCGGGGAGGGGTCGGCGATCTCCGATGCCGAGTTCAAGGCCGCCGGGGCCGAACTGGCGGACACGGCCGAGCAGGTCTGGGGCGATGCCGATCTGCTGCTCAAGGTCAAAGAGCCGGTACCGACCGAGTATGACCTGCTGCGGCGCAACCAGATCCTGTTCACCTACCTGCATCTGGCCGCGTCGCGGGCGTGCACCGAGGCGCTGTTGGCATCCGGGACGACGTCGATCGCCTACGAGACGGTCCAAGCCGCCGACGGCACGCTGCCGTTGCTGGCCCCGATGAGCGAGGTCGCCGGCCGGCTGTCGGCTCAGGTGGGCGCCTATCACCTGATGCGGACCCACGGCGGGCGCGGGGTACTGATGGGCGGCGTGCCGGGCGTCAAACCCGCCGACGTCGTGGTCGTCGGCGCGGGGACCGCCGGCTATAACGCCGCGCGGGTCGCCGGCGGGATGGGTGCGGCAGTCACGGTTCTCGACGTCAACATCAACAAGCTGCGGCTGCTCGATGCGGAGTTCGGCGGCCAGGTCCGCACCCGCTACTCGTCGGCCTACGATTTGGAGGGCACCGTCAAGCGCGCCGACCTGGTCATCGGCGCCGTGCTACTGCCCGGCGCCAAGGCGCCCAAGCTGATCTCGAATTCCCTTGTCTCGCAGATGAAATCGGGCGCAGTGCTGGTCGACATCTCGATCGACCAGGGCGGCTGCTTCGAGGACTCCCGGCCGACCACGCACGATGATCCCACCTTCGCGGTGCACGACACGGTTTTCTACTGCGTGGCGAACATGCCGAGCGCGGTGCCCAAGACCTCGACGGTGGCGCTGACCAACGCGACCATGCCCTACGTGCTGGCGCTCGCCGACCGGGGCTGGCAGGCCGCGTGCCGATCGGATCATGCTCTGACCAAAGGCCTTTCGACGCACGACGGCGCCTTGCTGTCCGAGCAGGTGGCCACCGACCTCGGCCTGCCGTTCACCGACCCGGCCGGCGTTCTGGGCTAACTGGTGGCCGCGAGGCGGGCGATGATGTCCGCGGCGGGGCCGGCGCACGCGTGCTTGAACGAGGTCCCCGCCCACAGCGCCATCCCGTTGGGGTCTTCCATGGCGGCGGCCGCTTCCCGGATCGGTGAGGTCATCTGGTTGACCTCGGGGTAGCCCAGCGGCGCCACGTGATCAAGCATCCGGGTGAAGTCGTTCTCCAGCCCGCGCGCGTAGCGGCCCGAAAACGCCCGCGTGACAACGGTCGTCGCGAACAGCGGGTTCTTCAGGGCGACGCGATGCGCCGCGTTGGTGCCCGCCTCGTCGGCCAGCAGCAACGCGGTGCCGACCTGGGCCGCCACCGCTCCCCTGCGCAGCGCCGCCCCGACCTCGTCGGCGGTGCCCAGCCCGCCCGCGGCGACGATCGGGACGTCGTGGGCGTGCCGGATGCGATCGATGAGCTGGTGCAGCGACTCGTTCGCGGGTTCCATGTCGGGGGCGAACGTGCCGCGGTGCCCGCCCGCGGCGGGACCCTGGACCACCAGGCTGTCCGCCCCGGCCGCGACGGCCACTCCCGCTTCGTAGGCCGATGTCACGGTGACCATCACCAGCAGGCCCAGCGCGCCGAGCCGCCGGATCACATCGGGCGGCGGCACACCGAAGGTGAACGACACCAGCTCGGGCCGGACGTCGGCCACCACCTCGAGCTTCTGCTCCCACTCGTCGTCGTCGCCGTGCTGCGGGTGACCCACCTCCACCTGGTAATGCTCGGCGATTTCTTCGAGTTCGGCCGCGTAGTAGTGCAGGGCCACCCAATCTGCGACGCTGGGCTGGGGCACAAACAGGTTCACCCCGAGCGGGCCGGTGGTGGCCTTGCGCGCCGCCGCGATGTCGTCGGCGAACTGCTCGGCGCTGCGGTGCCCGCCGGGGACGAAACCGAGCCCACCCGCATTGGACACCGCCGCGGCCAACGCGGGAGTGCCGGGCCCGCCGGCCATGGGGGCGCCCACGATGGGCACCATGATGTCCCAGAAGCCCAGTACCATTCGGCTAGTCCGTCGACGGCGAGCGCCGGCACGGCGCGAGTGAGGAGGCGGACATTTGAGCTAGCCTACCATCGCCCGAAGTTGTTGGGGCAGTGACCGTTTGGCGGTGTAGGGGCCCAGAACCGCGGCGCCGTAGCGCTGCCCGAGCAGCCGGCGGGCCACCGCGTTGACCTCCTCGACGGTCACCCGATCGATCTGCTGCAGCGTGTGCTCGATGCTGCGGTGTCTGCCGTAGTTGAGCTCGCTGCGGCCCAACCGGCTCATCCGCGAGCTGGAATCCTCCAGGCCTAGCACCAGCCCGCCGCGCAGCGATCCCTTGGCGATGCGGCATTCCGACTCGGTGATGCCGTCGCGCGCCACAGATTCGAGCACGCCGCTGGTCACCGCCATCACCTCGGCAAAGCGTTCCGGCTGGCAGGCCGCATACACCGACAGCGCACCGCTGTCGGCGAAGACGTCCACCGTCGAGTAGACCGAGTAGGCCAGCCCGCGCAGCTCGCGAACCTGCTGGAACAACCTCGAACTCAGGCCACCGCCCAGCGCGGTGTTGAGCACCGACAGCGCCCACCGGTGCTCCCAGCCGCGCCCGGGCGTGCGCACGCCCAGCGACACGTGGGCCTGCTCGGCGTCCCGGTTGCCCAGCATCAGGACGGGACGGCCGGTGACCCGGCCGGACCCCTTGCGCGGCGCGATCGGGTCGCGCCCGCGGACCAGATGCGGCCCGAAGTGCTCGCGCACCAGCGCGACCACCTCGTCGTGGTCGACATTGCCGGCCACCGCCACCACCATCCGCTCCGGCGTGTAGCGCCGGACATGAAACGAGTGCAGCTGGTTTCGCGTCATCGACGTCACCGACTGCGCGGTGCCGATGACCGGACGGCCCACCGGATGGTCACCGAAGAGCGCGGACAGGAACATATCGCCGAGGGCGTCCTCGGGGTCGTCGTCGCGCATGGCGATCTCTTCGAGGACCACGTCGCGTTCCAGCTCGACGTCGCTGGCCGCGCAGCACCCGTTGAGCACCACATCGGCGACCAGGTCGACGGCCAGGGCCAGATCACTGTCGAGCACGTGCGCGTAGTAGCAGGTGTGCTCCTTGGCGGTGAACGCGTTCAGCTCTCCCCCGACGGCGTCCATCGCCTGCGCGATGTCCACCGCCGTGCGGCTGGGGGTCGACTTGAACAGCAGGTGCTCGAGGAAGTGCGCGGCCCCGGCCACCGTCGCACCTTCGTCGCGCGAGCCGACGCCGACCCAGACCCCGACCGACGCGGAGCGCACCGAGGGCAGGTATTCGGTGACCACCCGCAAGCCGCCCGGCAGCGTGCTGCGCCGCAGCGCGGCCTGGGGTGCCGATTCCGCCTCAGCGGCCTCGCCCCGGCGCAAAGCGCCGGCCCGACCGGGACGCGTCCCGGTCGACGAGTCAGCTGCTCGCCGTCGCGGCATCGGCAGGTGCGGCCGCCGGAGCATCGGCGGGAGCCGAGTTGTCTTCCTCCACCAGAACCAGCGAGATCTTGCCGCGCTTGTCGATGTCGGCGATCTCCACGCGCAGCTTGTCGCCGACGTTCACCACGTCCTCGACCTTCGCGATCCGCTTGCCCTTACCGAGCTTGGAGATGTGCACCAGGCCGTCACGGCCGGGCAGCAGCGACACGAACGCACCGAAATCCGTTGTCTTGACCACGGTTCCGAGGAACCGCTCGCCGACCGTCGGCAACTGCGGGTTGGCGATGGCGTTGATCCGGTCGATCGCGGCCTGCGCCGAGGGCCCGTCGGTGGCGCCGACGAACACGGTGCCGTCGTCCTCGATGGAGATCTGCGCGCCGGTCTCCTCGGTGATCGCGTTGATCACCTTGCCCTTGGGGCCGATGACCTCGCCGATCTTGTCCACCGGGACCTTGACGGTGGTGACCCGCGGCGCGTAGGGGCTCATCTCGTCGGGTGCGTCGATGGCCTCGGCCATGACCTCGAGGATGGTCAGCCGGGCGTCCTTGGCCTGCCCCAGCGCGCCCGCCAGCACCTGCGACGGGATGCCGTCGAGCTTGGTGTCCAGCTGCAGCGCGGTGACGAAGTCCTTGGTGCCGGCGCACTTGAAGTCCATGTCGCCGAACGCGTCCTCGGCGCCCAGGATGTCGGTCAGGGTGACGAAGCGGCGCTCGGTGCGACCGTCGATCTCGACGTCGTCGGAGACCAGCCCCATCGCGATGCCGGCCACCGGCGCCCTGAGCGGCACACCGGCGTTGAGCAGCGACAGGGTGGACGCACAGACCGAACCCATCGACGTTGAGCCGTTGGAACCCAGCGCCTCGGACACCTGACGGATGGCGTAGGGGAACTCCTCGACGCCGGGCAGCACCGGGATCAGGGCCCGCTCGGCCAGGGCGCCGTGCCCGATCTCGCGCCGCTTGGGTGAGCCCACCCGGCCGGTCTCGCCGGTCGAGAACGGCGGGAAGT
>NZ_LZKV01000034.1:0-12557 GCF_001672995.1 Mycobacterium sp. 1482292.6
GGGGACGTGGCTTCACTCGGGACCAAGGCTGCCCCGAGGTCCAAGCCCGTGCGTATCTGGGCCGTCGCCGGGGGCGCCATTCTCGCTTTTCAGCTGTACGTCTGGATCCGCTGGATCGCCGGCCCCAATTTCGAGCGGGTTCCTCCCGGGCCGAGCGATCCACCGGCGTTCATGAAGGCGATCCTTTTCACCTGGACCGCCGTGATCGTCGTCGGGCTGCCGGTTGCCTTGTGGTGGTTCATCATTCGGCCGTGGCGTCGTGAGCGGCGAATCACCCTGGACGGCATGCTCATGGTCTCGATGGGGCTGATGTTCTTCCAGGATCCACTGCTCAACTACCTGAACACCTGGTGCACCTACAACACCTGGATGCCCAACCGGGGTTCCTGGTCGTCGAACATTCCGGGGTGGGTGTCCCCGGAGGTACCCGGACATCAGGTCGTGGAACCGCTGCTGACCAACGTGCCGGGTTACTCATTCGGCAATCTGCTGATCGTCATGCTCGGATGCTGGGTGATGCGCAGGATCAAGGCCCGCTGGCCGGGCGTCAGCAATGCACCCTTGATCGCCCTTGCCTTCGCGTTCAATATCTTGCTCGACTTCGTCATGGAGGGCCTGATCTTCTTGCCGATCGGGTTCTACGTGTATCCCGGTGCGATTCGGGCGGTTTCGATCAACGGCGGAACGTATTACCAATGGCCCGTCTACGAAGGCCTGATGTGGGGCGGTGTCCTGACCGCGCTGTGTTGTCTGCGTTTCTTCACCGACGACCGGGGGCGCACCGTCGCCGAGCGCGGGCTCGACCATGTCCGAGGTGGATCCGCCACAATCCAATTGACCCGCTTCCTCGCCATATTCGCCGCGGTGAGTGCCTGCTTCTTCTTCTTCTACAACCTCCCGGCGCAATGGATTGGCATGCATGCCGACCCCTGGCCTGCAGATGTTCAGAAACGTTCGTACCTCAACGGTGGTATCTGCGGCGACGGCACCGATCAGCCGTGCCCCAATCCCGTCCTGCCGATGCCCACGAAACGCTCCGGTTACATCGACACCAGCGGCCACCTGGTCCTACCGAAAGGAGCCGGGCTCCCCACCACGGAGCCCTTCGAATCGCACCGGTGAGCATCTGATCGGCCCATGACCATTGCGCGATCCAATCACGTTGCGCGACAAGGCGAATTTCACTGGGCCCTGGCCAGCTCCGCAATGGTGTTCACCCGGCGGACGGCCGCGGCGATCTCCTCGGCGAACTCACGGCGCCGCCGGGCGATATCCAGGTCCGCCACGCCGTCGACCAGTTCACGATGCCGGGCCAATCGCAGCGCGGTCTTGAACAACTCCATTGACCTCGACTCGGCGCTGGCGATCCTGCGTTGCAGCTCCCACTGCTTGCCCACCTCGAGACATTCGGCGAGAAACGCGTCCTCGTCGAACGATTCGTCGTCGTAGTCGGCGAGCCGGTCGGCGACGATGTGGTAGGCGTCGAGGAACGGGCGCAGCACGAGGTGCGCCAACAGCACGTCGGCCTTTTCCAGCAGGCCGCGCACGTCGCCCGCGCTGGCCGCCTTGCTGGTGTCATCCACCCGCCCGAGCAGGCGGACCTCGTCGGCGAGCTCCTTCTCGAATTGCGCTCGCGCGGAGAACAAAAACTCGAACTTCAGCAATTCGCGCAACTTCAGCGCCTCATCGCGCACGGCGCTCGGCTGGACCAGCCCGTCCACCGAGCCCTCGGCGTCCTCGGTCGCGGCCAGCAGCGCGGTCTCGGCGATCGCGCGATCGACCACGATGTGAATGGCGGCGTTGCGGTAGAAGGCGGCGACCAGGTGCTGTTCGGCCCCGATGCCCCAGACCGGTTCGGTGCCGGCGTCGTACACGCTGACCACGCCGGAGGCCACCAGCTGGTGCAGGGTCCAGCGGATGGTCGAGCGGTTGGTCAGGTCGGCGGCGCCGGCCACCTTCCAGTTGCGCGCCGCGATGTAGCTCGCCAGCGGGCGCACGGTGGCCAGCACCTCGCTGATGGACAGCGAGCGGTCGGCGCCCAGCAGTGCGAGGCTCACCACCGCGGTCGGGGTAACGGGCGTGGCGCGGTTGATCCGGTGTTCGACGTCCAGCGCGATGCGTTCGATCTCGGTGCTGGCGCCGGACTCTTGTAAGGCACGCAACTCCTCGAGGCGCTTGCGCAGCGGCAGTGGTTCACCGAAGTCCAGGTACGCACGGCCGAGCCGCTCACCCTGCTGGCGCGCCAGCCGGATCAGGAAGCGGAAGTCTTCGGGCCGCTTCGTCGCGCCGTAGGCCTCGGTGGTCATGGCCTCCACCTCGTGCAGCTGGTCGTACACGATCGACGTCGGCACCAGATACACCTCGGGGCCGTCGATTTCGTCGACGGCGTCGCTGATGTAGCGCAGAATCCCGAACACCGGCGGGCGCAGCTTGCCCGTCCTGGTCCGGCCGCCCTCGATGGACCAGGTCAGGTTGGCGTGGTTTTGCACCAGCTGGGCGGCGTACGCGCGCAACACGAAGCGGTAGACGGGAATGTCCTTCGTCTGGCGCCGGATGAAGATGGTTCCGGTGCGCTTGGCCCAGGCGCCCATCGGGAAGAAATTCAGGTTGGCGCCGCCGAAGGTGAGCGCGGGCGAGAGCCGGTTGGCCTGGATCACCTCGGGCAGCAGCAGCCCATCCAGATAGGAGCGATGCGAAAAGGCAAACGCCAGTGTTGCTTTGCGATCCAGCTTGCGCAGCTGGGCGATCTGGTCCTCGTCGGTCAGCACGTCGTAGGCGCGCATCAGCCAGCAACTGAAGCTGCGCCAGGCCTTCACCGCCCGCTCGTCGAGCGAGGGCGCCATCTCGCGCAGGTAGCTTGCGGCCTCGGCGCGCACGCTGTCCAGGTCGCGCCCCAGCTCGTGGGCCAGCTTGCCCAGCCGCTCGTCATACCATGGCGCGCCCAGCAAATCGGCGACCTCGGCCGGGTCGGTCGACAGCGGCGACGTCGACTCCTCGACAATGCCGGTGCGCTGCAACAGCTTTCGTAGCCCCACCCGGCCTATTTCGCGGGCCGCGCCCGCCGGTCCCCCGATCATGCCGGCTGCACCGATGCGGTCTCGGCGGGCTCGTGCACGTCCGGATGCAATTCGGGCGCATAAAGCTGCTCGATCTCCTCGGCGTATTTCGCCATGATCGGCTTGCGCTTGAGCTTCATCGTCAGCGTGATCTCGTCACCGCCGGGCTCCCACAGGGTGGGCAGGACGCGGAACCGCTTGATCTGCTCCACCTGGGACAGCTTCTCGTTGCCCGCGGCCACCCCGGCGGCGATCTGCGCGATGACCTCCGGGTCGGCCGCCAGGGCGGCGGGCGAGGCGTCGGACAGGCCGCGCTGGGCGGCATACGGGCCGACCGAGTCGGCGTCGAAGACCATCAGCGCGGTGTTGTAGGGCCGCCCCTCGCCGATGGCGATCATCACCCCGACCATGGGACACGCGGCCAGGATGGCGTTTTCGATGTTGGCCGGCGACATGTTTTTTCCGGCGGCGTTGATGATCAGCTCCTTCTTGCGGTCGACGATGCGCAGGTAGCCGTCGGCGTCGAGCTCGATGATGTCGCCGGTGTGCAGCCAACCGTCGGCGTCGATCGCCTCGGCGGTCTTCGCCGGTTCCTTGCGGTAGCCCTTCATCACCAGCGGACCGCGGATCAGAAATTCGCCGTCCTCGGCGAGTCTGCCCTCCAGGCCGGGAAGCAGCTTGCCGACGGTGCCCAGCCGCGTGTCGTCCGGATGTGCCACGCTGGCAGCGCAACTGAGCTCCGACATGCCCCAGACCTCGCTGATCGGGATGCCTATCCCCGCGAAGAACGCCAGTGTCTCCTTGGGGATCGGCGCGGCGCCGGACACGGCCCAGCGCAGTTCGCCGAACCCAAGCCGCTCGCGCAGCTTGGACAGCACGAGCTCATCGGCTTTGGCCCACTCGGCGGTCAGCTCGGCCGGCTCGGGCTCGCCGCCCGCCAGCGCGGCGGCGCGCCTGGCGGCCACCGACATCGCCCATTGCAGCGCCTGGCGTTTGACGTCGTCGGCCTCGCTGGCGACGACGAATTCGATTGCCGCCTTGAGCTTTTCCCACACCCGAGGCACCGCGGCCCAGACCGTGGGCCGCACGTCGGGCAGCGCCGCCGCCACGGCGCGCGCGTCGTCGACGGCGGTCACCTGGGTGCCGAACACCTCCAGCGGGTACAGGGCCATCATCCGGTCGGCAATGTGCGCCGAGGGCAGATACGACGTGGTCCGGTCACCGAACCGGCTGCCGAGCACGGCGTCGAGCCCGTGCGCCTCGAACAGCAGGCTGGCGTGCGTCATCTCCACGCCCTTGGGGTTGCCGGTTGTCCCGGAGGTGTAGATGAGTGTGACGACGTCCTCGGGTTGCACCGCCCGCCAGGTGGCCTCGAAGTCGAAATCCGTGCGCGCGGCGGCATACAGGTCGTCCACCGAGATGGCGCCGGGCGGCGAACCGTCGATGCACACGATGTGCTCGATGGGTGCACGGCTGGCGCGAATGCGGTCCACGTACTGTTCCTCGCAGATCGCGATCTTGGTGCCGGCGTTGTTGAACAGGTAGGTCAGCTGCTCGGCGGGCAACGTGTTGTACACCGAAAACGATGTGGCCCCAAGGTGTTGGGCGCCGATCTCGAACGGGTAGAACTCGATCCGGTTCGCCATCATCAGCGACACCGTGTCGCCCCGCCGGACCCCAAGACCGGCCAGGCCGGCGGCGACCTTGCGCACCTGCTCCGCGAGTTCCCGCCACGTCAGCGTCCGGGCGCCGCCGGGCGTCCGGAGCGCGACGGCCTCGGGGTCGATCGACGCGGTGCGCTGGAACGCCTCGCACAAGGTGGCCGGGGCCTGCCCTGTCGTCATGTCCGTCCTCCTCGCCGCCGCATCAGCATCGCCTTCGTGAGCCTACGTCCGAGCACAGGGGCGGGGAACATATCGCGCGACTTCGCCGGCGGGGCCGGGTCACGACCCGGGGCGCCACAGCTGCACCGTGCTCGTCGCGCCGCCGGGCAGCTCGACCAGCTCGATCGGCGTGCCGTCCGGGTCGTAGACGAAGAACATCCGCACTCCCCCGATGTCGACGGGCGGGTCGGCCCGCACGCCCGGGTGGTGGCGGGTGACGGTGTCGAAGGTGGCGTCGAGATCGTCGACGCGAAACGACATGTTGGTGTAACCCAGGTGCGGACCGCTCGGGCACTCGGGCACGGCGCCCAGCGACAACAGCTCCACCATCGCGGCCCCGATCAGCCCGCCGATCATGCGGCCCCGCTGGGCGGCACCGCCGGTGACCGAATCCAGTGCGGCGCCCTCGAGTTCGACGTCGAACACCACGTCCATGCCCAGCACCGCGGTGTAGAAGGCCAACGAGGCCTCGATGTCGGAGACGCCGACGCAGACGTGCGAGAAGTTCCGCACGGCGATGGGATGCTGGGTCATGCGGGCTCCTTGCCGGTGTGCGGTGGGTGAATGCCACAGGTACAAGCGTCAATTGAGGGGCACGTGCAGCGCATTCCCCATTCGATGACGGCCCGCGCGCGGGCCAGCGACTCCAGCTGCGCGTCGATCTCGGCGAGTTTGGCCTTGGCCAGGGCGCGGCTGACCGGCCGCCCCGGCGCGTCGTCGGCGAACAGCAGCTGGATCTCCTCGAGCGAGAAACCGGCGGCCTTGCACAGCGCGATCACCTCCAAGCGGGCCAGAATCGAGTCGTCATAGCGGCGCTGGCCGCCCAGCCGCGCCGGCTCCGGCACCAGGCCGATCTGCTCGTAGTAGCGCAACGCCGTCGCGGCCACCCCGGCCTGGCGCGCCACCTCACCGATCGTCAGGCTCGGCGCCATCGCGGCCTCCCGGGACTTCAGTGCTTGACTTCGAGTCAACTCTAAGTCCTTGACTGTGGTCATGACCATCCCTCGAGAACTCAGCGAGTCTCGCTACGCCCTGCTGCGCTCGTTTCGCCGCGACGGCAGCCCCGTCGACACCCCGATCTGGTTCGCCTTCGACGACGGCGGGTTGCTGTTCCGCACCAAGGTGGGCCCGAAGACCCGGCGGCTGGCCGCGCGCCGCGACGTCGAACTCGCGGCCTGCGACTACCGGGGCCGGCCGCGTCAGGGCGCCACGACGGTCGCCGGCCGGGCCACAGTGCTCTCCGGCGCCGAAGCCGAACGCGCCAACCACGTACTGCACCGGCGCTACGGCTGGCAATGGAACATCGTGCCGCTGATCAAGGTTCCCGGCGTGACCAACGTGCACCAAGACCTGTGCGCGAGAGAGAAGCTGCGGCGCGCCCGCGACCGCGGGGTGTGGCCGGGCAGCGTCATCGTGCGGGTGGAGCTGCCATGACACACCCGCCGGTGGCCGACCCGGTCCGCTCCCCCGGGATCCGCCAATGTTGCAGCGCCGCAGCGGGACTGGTGCTCGGCATGGTGCGCCCGCGGCGGCCCGACGAGCGGTTCATCCGCAGCGTCGCCGACGCCGGGCTACCGACGCCCGGCCGCACCGTGACGGTGACCGCGCTGCCCCAGGTGCCGCGGTCGGTGCCGACCGCGGCGATTGTCGAGGGCGCCTTCACGCCGGCGCGCGTCGAGAACTCGCTGACGTCGTTCGTGGTCGGGCACCCGCAGGCCACCTTCATCGTCGACCCCGCCGTGTGCGTCGACGTCGAGCGACGAGCGATCGCCCAACTGCCCGCGGCGCTGCGGGTCGCGGTCCGTCCCCCGGCCGACACCGTCCCCACCATCACCGCGCTGGGCCGGGCGCCCATTGCCGCGCCGTTGGATTTCGCGCTGCCCACCCACGCGCACTGGGACCACGTCTCGGGCCTGCTGGACCTGCCCGGGCTGCCCGTGCACCTGCACCGCACCGAACGCGACTGGATCGGCGCCGGGCCCGTCGCGCCCGTCGGCGGCGTGCGGGATTCATTGCGCGGCAGGCCCGTTGTCGAGTACGAGCTGGACGGGCCGCCGGTGCTCACCTTCACCCGAAGCCACGACCTCTTCGGGGACCAGTCCGTGCTGCTCGTCGACCTCGCCGGGCACACCCCGGGCAGCGTCGGGGTGCTCGCCCACACGGGACGCGGCTGGATCCTGATCGCCGGCGACGCGGCCTGGCACGCCATGCAGATCGAGATGCTCCGCCAAAAGTCAAGCTATCCGGGTCTTTTGGTGGACGAGGATCGCGAGCAGACCTTCAAGACCCTGCACCGACTGCACCTGGCGCGTCACGCGGTCACGATCGTCCCGACCCACGACCACCAGGCCGTGCTGGGATTGAGCGCCTAGCGCCGGCGCCCAGTGTGAAACCAGCTTCACGTTCGGTTGCGAGCGTGAAACCAACTTCACACTCGCGGAGATCGGTGATCCGACGAAGCGCCTAGCCGCCCAGGCAGCCGGGGCCGAGCAGCGCCTTGAGGTCGCCCATCAGCGCCGGCGACGGCGTAACCCGCAGCGAGGCATCCAGTTCCAGCGTGGTGATGCGGTCTCCGCTGATCAGCCGCAGGTGCACCTGCGCCGTGCCGGGGTGGCGGGCCAGCACCTGCTTGAGCGCGGTGACCTTGTCGATGGTGCACTGGCGCGTCGGCAGGCTGACCGCCAGCGGCCGGTTCGGCTGGGCATTGGAGAAGTCCGGCACCACAAGCTCGTTGGCGATCAGCGCGACGCGGTCGTCGCGCAGCGAGACCTTGGCCTTGATCAGCACCACGACGTCGTCGGCGATGTCGGCCCCGTACACCGAGTAGGCCTGCGGGAAGAACATCACCTCGATGCCACCGGTGAGGTCCTCCAATTGGGCTGACGCCCAAGGCATCCCGTTCTTGTTGACCCGCCGGTTGACCGACGCAAGGATGCCACCCACCCGCACCTGGGTGTCGTTGGGGACATCGCCGTCGAGGATGGCCGGGATCTGGGTGTCGACCTGAGCGGTCAGCAGGTGCGCCACCTGGTTCAGCGGGTGCCCGGACACGTAGAGCCCCAGCATCTCTCGCTCCAGGGCGAGCTTGTGCTTGTCCTCCCACTCGTCGTCGGGCACCTTGATGTTGAACACGGAATCGCAGCCGACCCCATCTTCTCCACCGCCGAACAGGTCGAACTGGCCCATGGCCTCGGCCTTCTTGGTGCCCAGCACCGAGTCGACCGCGTCGGTGTGCACCAGGAACAGGCCCTTGCGGGCATGCCCCAGCGAGTCGAAGGCGCCGGCCTTGATCAACGACTCGGTGACCTTCTTGTTGCAGGCCGCCACGTCGATCTTGTTCAGGTAGTCCGAGAAGTCGGTGAACTTGCCCTTGCCGTTGCGGGTGCCGATCAGCGAGCCGACCACGTTGGCGCCGACGTTGCGCACCGCGCCCAGTCCGAAGCGGATGTCGCGCCCCACCGAGGCGAAGTTCACCAGGGACTCGTTGACGTCCGGCGGCAGCACCGTGATGCCGAGCTTGCGGCAGTCGGCCAGGTAGACCGCGGCCTTGTCCTTATCGTCGCCCACCGACGTCAGCAGGCCGGCCATGTACTCGGCCGGATAGTTGGCCTTCAGGTAGGCCGTCCAATAGGAGACCAGCCCGTAGCCGGCCGCGTGCGACTTGTTGAACGCGTACCCGGCGAACGGAAGAATGGTGTCCCACAAGGCTTTCACCGCTTTTTCGGAGAAGCCGTTGGCGGTCATGCCTTCGTAGAAGCCCTTGTACTCGGCCTCGAGCACCTCGAGCTTCTTCTTGCCCATCGCCTTGCGCAGCGCGTCGGCCTTGCCCATCGTGTACGAGGCGACCTTCTGGGCGATGAACATGATCTGCTCTTGGTAGACGATCAGGCCGTACGTCTCGGCCAGGATCTCGCGCAGCGGCTCCTCGAGCTCCGGGTGGATCGGCTTGACCGCCTGACGACCGTTCTTGCGGTCGGCGTAGTCGTTGTGGGCGTTCATGCCCATCGGCCCCGGGCGGTACAGGGCCAGCACCGCGACGATGTCGTTGAACTCGGTGGGCTGCATGCGGCGCAACAGATCCCGCATCGGCCCGCCGTCGAGCTGGAACACGCCCAGGGTGTCGCCGCGGCCGAGCAGCTCGTAGGTGGGCTTGTCGTCGAGCGGCACCGACTCCAGGTCGAGGTCGATTCCCCTGTTGGACTTGATGTTCTCCAGCGCGTCGCCGATGATCGTCAGGTTGCGCAGGCCCAAAAAGTCCATCTTCAGCAGGCCGATGGCCTCACACGACGGGTAGTCCCAGCCGGTGATGATCGCCCCGTCCTGGGGCCGCTTCCACAGCGGGATGGCCTCGGTCAGCGGCTCGCTGCTCATGATCACCGCGCACGCGTGCACGCCGGCGTTGCGGATCAGGCCTTCCAGGCCGCGCGCGGTCTGGTAGATGGTGCGCACGTCCGGGTCGGTCTCGATCAGACCGCGGACCTCCGCGGCTTCTTTGTAGCGCTCGTGGTTGGGGTCGGTGATGCCCGACAGCGGGATGTCCTTGGCCATGATCGGCGGCGGCAGCGCCTTGGTGATCCGGTCGGCGATCGCGAAGCCGGGCTGGCCGTAGTGGATGCGGGCCGAATCCTTCAGGGCCGCTTTGGTTTTGATGGTGCCGAAGGTGATGACCTGCGCGACGCGGTCCGAACCCCACTTCTCGGCGGCGTAGCGCACCATCTCCCCGCGACGACGGTCGTCGAAGTCGATATCGATGTCGGGTGCCGACGGGCGCTCCGGGTTGAGGAAACGCTCGAACAGCAGACCGTGCGGGATCGGGTCGATGTTGGTGATGCCCAGCGCGTAGGCCACCAGCGAGCCCGCCGCCGAGCCACGCCCCGGCCCCACCCGGATGTCCACCGAGCGTGCGTAGTTGATCAGGTCGGCGACGATCAGGAAGTAGGACGGGAAGCCCTTGTCGCAGATGACCTTGATCTCGTACTCGGCCCTCTCGACGTAGTCCTGGCCGACGCCGGACGGGAACCGGCGCGCCAGCCCGGCCATCACCTCGTGGTGCAACCAGCTCGCCTGGTCATGTCCCTCGGGCACCGGGAAGATCGGCATCCGGTCGCGCGGCGCCCACACGTCGTCGTAGGGCTGCACCCGCTCGGCGATCAGCAGGGTGGAGTCGCAGGCGCCGGGCACCTCGTCGTCCCAGATCTGGCGCATCTCGGCGGCCGACTTCAGGTAGTAGCCGTCGCCGTCGAACTTGAACCGGTTCGGGTCCGAGAGCGTCTTGCCGGTCTGCACGCACAGCAGCGCCTCGTGGTTGTGGGCGGCGTCGCGGGTGACGTAGTGGCAGTCGTTGGTGGCCAGCGGCGGGATGCCCAGCTTGCGGCCGATCTCGAGCAGCCCTTCGCGGACCCGGGTCTCGATGGACAGGCCGTGGTCCATCAGCTCCAGGAAGTAGTTGTCGGCGCCGAAGATCTCGCGCCACTTGGCGGCCGATTCCAGCGCCTCGCGCTCGTGGCCCAGCCGCAGCCGGGTCTGCACCTCGCCCGAGGGGCAGCCGGTGGTGGCGATGATGCCCTCGGCGTGTTCGGCGATGATCTCGGCGTCCATCCGCGACCACTTGCCGAGCTGGCCCTCGAACGACGCCAGCGAGGACAGCTTGAACAGGTTGCGCAGGCCGGTGGCATTCTCGGCCACCATCGTCATGTGCGTGTAGGAGCCGCTGCCGGACACGTCGTCGGACTTCTGGCCCGGGTCGCCCCACAGGATCCGGCGGGTGTCGAAGCGCGAGGCCGGCGCGATGTAGGCCTCGACGCCGATGATGGGCTTGATCCCGGCCTTGGTCGCCGCGTTGTAGAACTCGCTGGCGCCGAACATGTTTCCGTGGTCGGTCATCCCGACCGCCGGCATCTGCAGCCGGTCCACCTCGGCGAGCATCGGCCCGATCTTCGCGGCACCGTCCAACATCGAATACTCGGTGTGGTTATGCAGGTGCACGAAGGACGAGTGGTTCATAGGGACGCCAGTCTAGGACCGCGGACCGACACTGGTTGGGCGTGTCGCCGCGTGTGTCTGTGTTTATTGGCGACGACCCGCCGCGCCCGGCTTCGGCGCGCTTGCGAACGCCACGGATCAGTCGTTGGCGTATAACTCGACGAAGTTCTTCAGCGACTTCTGCATGTCGCCCTTGACGGCGCGCGCCGCCGCCGAGCCCACCGGGCCGAACAACGCCCGTCCGCCCAGTTCCAGCCGCAGACCCAGCGTCGAGCCCTCGCCGGTGGGTCGCACGGTGAGGGTGACGGCGTATTTGGCGCCGCCCTTGCCGGACCCCGACAACGCCACCTCGTGCGGCGGGTCCCAGGTGGTCACCGTCCACGTCACCCGGTTGCGGAAACCCTTGGCCCGCGCCACGCCGACGATCTCGGTGCCCTCGGCGATCTCGTCGGGCAGCTCGCTGCGCCATCCCTCGTGCATGGTCAGCCAGTCGCCCAGGTCCGACAGGTCGGAGACGTGGTCCCACATGTCCTGCGGGGTCATCGGGACATCGGCGGTCAGGTCCACAGCAGCCACCGCCCGAGCCTAGCGCCCGGCCTCATCCGGCACTTGCGCCGCGGCGGGCTCCCATATTCCGCGAGACTGCATCTACGCACACCCGTCTCGGCGTGTCGCGTACGTAGGTTCAGTGTCGCGGTCTGACTCGTTGATGCGAGACGGGCCCCGACCCGGCGACCCGCTCAGCTCTTGGGCCCGCCGCGGAATCGGCTGCCGATCCGGATGCCGGGCAACAGCAGGCTGCGCGGCGCGAACCGGCCGCCGGTGCTGACCACCTTGGGCACCACCCCGGGCACCACCGTGCGACGGCCGGACAGCATGCCGACGATGGCCGCCTCGGCAACGTCGCGCGGCGCGACCTGCGCGATGGGGATGCTGAACCGCTCGGCGTTGGCGATCTCGGCCCACTCGGTCGGCACCGGTCCCGGGCACAGGCAGGTCACCGACACGCCCGTGCCGTGTAACTCCTCGTGCACCGCCTCGGAGAACGTCTGCACGAAGGCCTTGGTGGCCGAGTACACCGCCATGTAGGGAACCGGCTGGAACCCGGCGATCGACGCGATGTTCATCACCGCGCCCGCCCCGCGGGAAACCATGCCCGGCAGCGTCGCGTGGGTGAGCTCCATCAGCGCCAGCGCGTTCAGCGTCACCTCTTCGCTCTCGCGCTCCAGCGGCAACTCGTGAAACACCCCGCTGGTGCCGAAACCGGCGCTGTTGCACAGGCCGGCGATCGGCTCGGTGCGCAGCCGGCCCGCCAGTTTGGCGCGGGCCTTGCTGTCGCTGAGATCCAGCGGCAGCACCTCGACGGCCACGGAGTACTCCTGGCCCACCTCATTGGCCAGTTCGTCGAGGCGCTCGCGCCGGCGCGCGACCAGCAGCAGCGGGAAGCCGCGACGGGCCAACCCGCGGGCCAGTTCGGCGCCGATACCCGACGAGGCGCCGGTGATGACAACGGTGGTCTGCAGGTCAGGTTTTGGAAGGCTCATGGTCTCACCAATGTATCCCGCGGGTCGCCCGCACGAAGTTCTCGCTGCGCTTATCGAATTCCGTTGCGTCGCTCGATGATTCATCTCCCTGG
>NZ_LZKV01000035.1:0-20282 GCF_001672995.1 Mycobacterium sp. 1482292.6
CGTCATGAACTCCCCGCAGACCAACACCGGCGGGTACTCGGCGCCCGGATTCGACCTGAGCCAGTGCAAGACCGGCGCCGACGCCAATAAGTACGTGCAGTGCCGGGTGGTCGCCACCGGCAACTCGGTGGACGCGGTGTGGCATCAGCTGCTGCCGGGTTACACGCGTCCGCATGTCCGGCTGTTCACCGGCCGGGTGAGCACCGGCTGCGGGGCGGCCACCACCGCGGTCGGACCGTTCTACTGCCCGGTCGACCAGACGGCGTACTTCGACACCGACTTCTTCCAGGAGCTCGTCGACAGATTCGGTTCCAGCGGTGGGCCGTTCGCCCAGGAGTATGTGGTCGCCCACGAATACGGCCACCACGTGCAGCAGCTGCAGGGTCTGCTCGGCCGCTCGCAGCAGGGCGCGCAGGGCGCCGGGGGCAACGGCGTGCGCACCGAGCTCCAGGCCGACTGCTACGCCGGGATCTGGGCGCACTACGCCTCCACGGTCAAGCAGGAGAGCACCGGCGTGCCCTACCTGGAGCCGTTGAGCGACAAGGACATTGCGGATGCGCTGTCGGCCGCGGCGTCGGTGGGCGATGACCGGATCCAGAAGGAATCCACCGGCCGGGTCAACCCCGAGTCCTGGACGCACGGTTCGTCCGAGCAGCGGCAGAAGTGGTTCACCATCGGCTACCAGACCGGCGACCCGAAGAAGTGCGACACCTTCTCCGCGCCGGATCTGGGTTAAACGTCCAGCAGGCGCCGCAGCTCGGCGCGGCCCTGTTCGTCGAGCGGCAGCAGCGGCGCGCGCGGGTCGCCGACTCCGAAGCCGAGCAGCTCCAGGCCGGCCTTGACGGTGGTGGCCAACCCGCCGGCGACGATGTAGGTGAGCAACGGCTGGAGATCGTCGTAGAGCTTCTGCGCGGTGTCGAGGTCTTGTGCGCGCACCGCCTCGTACAGGTCGATGCAGGGTTGTGGCCGCAGATTCGGTGCGGCCGTGCACCATCCGGACGCGCCGGCCTTCAGGGCGTCGAGCACCAGCGGGTTGCTGCCGTTGTAGAAGGGCAGCCGGTTGCCGGACAGTTCGGCGATGCGGTGCATCCGGGTCAGGTCGCCGGTGGATTCCTTGACCATCGTGACGTTGTCGATGCCCTCGAACATCCGCACCAGCAACTCGGGCGGCATGTCGACACCGCTGGTGGCGGGGTTGTTGTAGGCCATGATGGGGATCGAGATGGCGTCGCTGATGCTGCGGTAGTGCTGGAAGATCTCCCGCTCGGTGAGCTTCCAGTAGGACACCGGCAGGATCATCACCGCGTCCGCCCCGGCCCGCTGCGCGTAGCTGGCGCGCCGAATCGTCTTGGCGGTGGTCACATCCGACACGCCGACGATCACCGGGACCCGCCCGGCGACACTCGCGATGGTGGTGTCGACGACGGCGTCGAACTCGGGTTCCTCGAGGTACGCCAGTTCGCCGGTGCTGCCCAGCGGCGCGATCGCGTGCACATCGGCGGACACCAGCCGCTCGACCAGCGCGACCAGCCGTTCGGTGTCAATCCCGTTGTCGCCGAACGGCGTAACCAGGTAGGCGATGATGCCGTGGATCTTGGGCTCGGTCACGGGGCGGCTCCTTAGCTGGTCAACACGTCGGGATGCCGGGCCAGGGCCCGGCGGGCGTAGTAGGCGAAGTTGGCGCGGCTGCGCTGCGGCGACAGCGTCCAGTCATGGGCCTCGCGGGCCAGTTCTGCGGGCAGCTCCTGGACGGTGCCGGCGGCCATCGCGGCCAGCTGCAGTTTGGCGGCGCGCTCGATGAGGATCCCCAGCGAGCAAGCCTCCTCGACGCTGGCCCCCGCGATGACGTGGCCGTGATGCGCCAGCAGGACGGCCTTCTTGTCCCCGAGGGCGGCGGTGATGATCTCGCCCTCTTCATTGCCGACCGGCACCCCCGGCCACTTGGGCAGGAACGCACAGTCGCCGTAGAGCGGGGTGGTGTCCATGTGGGAGACGATCAGGGGAACTTCCAGCATCGACAACGCCGCGACGTGGAACGCGTGGGTGTGCACGATGCAGTTGACGTCGGGCCGGGCGCGATAGATCCAGCTGTGAAAACGGTTGGCGGGGTTGGCAATTCCATCGCCGTCGAGGACGTTGAGGTCCTCGTCGACCAGCAGCAGGTTGGCGTCGGTGATCTCGTCGAACCCCAGGCCGAGCCGCTGGGTGTAGTAGGTGCCCGCCGCCTCGGCGCGGGCGGTGATCTGTCCGGCCAGCCCCGAGTCGTGCCCGGCGTCAAAGAGCGCCCGACAGGTCAACGCCAGCTTCTGACGCGTGGTCAACTGCGAATCGGCGACGTTCGCCGTCAACTGCTCGGCAGCCCGGCGCATCAACTCGGATTTCGATTCGGTGAACGTGCTGCCCATGTGACACAATGTAGCAGCTTAGGAAACTTTGTGTCATAGGAGGCCCCGTGACGGCACTGCTGCGCCCCGTCCGCAGACAGCGCGGCCTCACCCTCGAGCAACTCGCCCGGCAGACGGGCCTGACCAAGAGCTACCTGTCCAAGATCGAACGGGGCCAGAGCACTCCCTCGATCGCGGTGGCCCTCAAGGTCGCCCGGGCGCTCGAGGTCGACGTCGGGCGGCTGTTCTCCGCCGGGGCCGCTCAGGAAAAGATCACCGTGGACCGGGCCGGCGACGGCGACGGCGGCCGCTATCGGGTGCTGGCGCCGTCACTATTGGGAAAGTCGATGTCGCCGTTCGTGGTTCGCCCGACCGAGCAGCTGGCCGAGGATCCCCATCCCGAGCATGCGGGCCAGGAATTCATGTTCGTGCACGCCGGCACGGTCGAACTCGACTACGGGGACCAGACGTTCACGTTATGGCCGGGCGACAGCGCCTACTTCGACGCGTCGGTCAGCCACAAGATCCGGGCGGTCGGCGCCGAGAGCGCCGAGGTCGTCGTCGTTGCGCACGCCGAGCCCGGGAGCGCACCGGCCCTGGTCCCGACTAGCTGAGCCGGCAGGTGACGGTGGTGGTCGCGTCCTGCTGGACCACCACCTGACCGTCCACGGCGATTTCGCAGTGGAACTGGGCCGGGCCGTTGCCCGAATCCGGCCAGTGCAGCATGCCGCTGGCGGTGATGCTCGCGAACTGATTCGGGTTTGCCAGCGTGGCGGTGTAGGTGACCGGCGCGCCGGCGCTGAGCGGGGCCTGCACGCTGGTGGAGAACTTCGACGGGTCCGCGTTGAAGGCCGCCTGGCTGGGCGGATCGGCGTTCACGTAGGAGACGTTGGCGGTCACGTTGTTGGGGCTCGTCACCGTGTAGGTCACCTGGTGACCGGCCGGGTCCGCATAGCTGGTCGCCGACGTGAGTACCGCCCCCGCGGCCGCTGCCAGAATTGTCGCTGAGATCGCGCTCGCTGTCCTGTGCACGTTCGTCATATCGAAAACGCTACCGGATTCGTTAGCGACGGTTCGATGTTTACGCCGCAGCTGTGCCCCTGGTCGCCCGGCTCCGGTATGAAGCAAGCATGCGCGAAGACCCCACTGCGGTGACCCGCCGCCGGTTGCTGACCACCGGCGCGGTCTCGGCCGCCCTCGGCGTGGGCCTGGGGGGTGGCGCCACGCTGCTGTGGTCCCGTCCGCAGGGCCCGACCGCCTGGTTGCAGCCCGATCGACATGGCGCACCACCTGTCGCTGGGCTGCACCTGCAGTTCGGCAAGAACGCCGGCACCGAAGTGGTGGTGTCCTGGCACACCACCGACGCGGTCCGCAATCCGCGCGTCCTGCTCGGAACACCGACGTCGGGCTTCGGCAGCACGGCGGCCGCCGAAACCCGCACCTACCGGGACGCGAAGTCCGGCACCGAAGTTCGCGTCAACCATGCCCGGCTGACCGACCTCACGCCGGACACCGACTACGTGTACGCCGCGCTGCACGACGGCGCGGAACCGGAGCAGGGCACCGTCCGTACGGCGCCGATGGGCCGAAATCCGTTGCTGTTCACCAGCTTCGGTGATCAGTCCACTCCGGCGCTGGCCAAGATGCCCGACGGCAGCTACGCCACCGACAACATCGGCTCGCCGGCCGCCGCCGACACCACCATGGCGATCGAACGGGCGGGCCCGCTGTTCAATCTGATCAACGGCGACCTGTGTTACGCCAACCTGGCCCGGGATCGGGTGCGCACCTGGTCGAACTGGTTCGAGAACAACACCCGCTCGGCGCGCTACCGGCCCTGGATGCCGGCGGCGGGCAATCACGAGAACGAATTGGGCAACGGGCCAATCGGTTACGGCGCCTATCAGACCTACTTCGCGGTGCCCGATTCCGGGTCGAGCCCCGAAACCCGTGGCATGTGGTACTCGTTCACCGCCGGTTCGGTGCGGGTGATCAGCCTGAGCAACGACGACGTCGCCTTCCAGGACGGCGGCAACTTCTACGTGCACGGCTACTCCGGTGGTGAGCAAAAGCGTTGGCTTGCAGACGAACTCGCCGCGGCCCGGCGCGATCCGGACGTCGACTGGATCGTGGTGTGCATGCACCAGACCGCGATCTCGACCGCCGACAAGACCAACGGCGCCGACCTGGGCATCCGCACCGAATGGCTGCCGCTGTTCGACCAGTACCAGGTCGATCTGGTGGTGTGCGGCCACGAACACCACTACGAACGCTCGCATCCGTTGCGCGGCGCGCTGGGCACCGACACCCGCACCCCGATACCCGTCGACACGCAAAACGATCTGATCGATGCCAGCCGGGGAACGGTGCACCTCGTCATCGGTGGCGGCGGCACGTCGGCCCCGAGCAACGCAATGTTCTTCCCGGAGCCGCGGTGCCGAGTGGTCACCGGAGTGGGCGCCTTCGATCCCGCGCTGCGCCGCAAGGCGCCCATCTACGTCATCGAGGACGCGCCGTGGTCGGCGTTCCGCGATCGCGAGAACCCCTACGGTTTCGCGGCTTTCGAGGTCGACCCAGGCCAACCCGGTGGCAACACGTCGATCAAGGCGACGCACTACGCGCTGCGGGGCCCGTTCGGCGAAGTCGCCGTCATCGACCAGTTCACTCTCACCAAGCCGCGCGGCGACAGGGCCCGCTAGCCCGTCCCAGCAACGTGACCGCGGCGGATTTTATCCCTGTGAAATACTTCAAAAATGGCTGAATCGCCCGGTCCGTCCATGGGGGGACGCTTGGCGGACTTCGTGGTCGATCGGCGCATGCTGCTGACCGCGGCGCTCGCCGTGCCGATCGGAGCGCTCGCCGCGGGGGCGGCGTGGTGCCTGCTCCGGTTGATCGGGTTGGTCACCAACCTCGTCTTCTACCAGCGCTGGGCGGTCGACCTGGTGGCACCGGGATCGCACCCCCATCCGTGGTGGTTGTTGCTGGGCGCCCCCGTCGCCGGCGGTCTGGTGGTCGGCGTCATGGCCCGGCTGGGCTCGGAGAAGATCCGCGGTCACGGCATGCCGGAAGCGATCGAGGCGATTCTCACCCAGGGCAGCCGCGTCGAGCCGAAAGTCGCTATCCTCAAGCCGGTTTCGGCGGCGATCAGCATCGGCACCGGCGGCCCGTTCGGCGCCGAGGGGCCGATCATCATGACCGGCGGGGCGCTGGGGTCGATCCTGGCCCAACACCTGCATCTGACCGCCGACGAGCGCAAGATCCTGCTGGTGTCGGGGGCCGCCGGGGGAATGGCGGCCACGTTCAATTCGCCGCTGGCGTCCATCCTGCTCGCGGTCGAGCTGTTGCTGTTCGAATGGCGGCCCCGCAGCCTGATTCCGGTGACGGCGGCCGTCGTCGTCGCGACCGTCGTGCGCCAGTTCATTCTCGGCGGCAACCCGGTCTTCCCGGTCGACGTCGGGCACCTGAGTCGCGTCGAACCGAAGATCGACCTGCTGGCGCTCCTCATCGGGACGTGCGGCGCGGTGGTCGCCATCGCCGCGACGCGGTTGGTGTACCTGGCCGAGGACGCCTTCGCGCGCCTGCCGATCCACTGGATGTGGTGGCCGGCGATCGGCGGGCTGGTGATCGGCGCGGGCGGGCTGATCGAGCCGCGGGCGCTCGGCGTCGGCTACGACGTGATCGACGCGCTGCTCACCGGCCACGCCACCCTGTCGTTGATCGTCGGCATCCTCGTCGTGAAGACCGCCATCTGGTCGCTGTCGTTGGGTTCGGGCACCTCGGGCGGTGTGCTCGCGCCGGTGTTCATGATCGGCGGCGCGCTGGGAGCCCTGGTGGGCCAGGGCCTGCCGAACGTGTTCCCGGGGTTCTGGGCGATTCTCGGGCTGGCCGCCGTGGTGGGCGGCGTCATGCGCTCGCCGCTGACCGGCGTCGTGTTCACCCTCGAACTCACCCATGCCTGGCCCGCGCTGCTTCCCCTGATCGTGGCCTCGACCACGGCCTACGCGGCGTCGGTGTTGATGCTCGACCGATCGGTGCTGACCGAGAAGATCGCCCGGCGCGGCCTGCACCTGACCCGCGACTACACCACCGATCCGCTGGAAGCGTTCTTCGTGGCCGACGTCATGCATCCCGAGCCGTCGCCGGTGCCCACCGGCGGCAGCGTCAGCACCCGCGACACCCTGCGGCATGCCGCCAACGTCCTCGCCGAATCGGGCGGCCACGCGCTGCGCGTCCTGTCACCGGACGGCGCGGAACAAGGTCACCTGCTGCTGCGGGATCTGCTCACCGCCCGCCTGCACGACATCACCGAAGACACCGAGCGCACAAGGCATTTCGTCGCGTTCCCCCGCAGACGGGCGCTACGAAACGCCGATCCCGAAGCTCAAAACAACGTCGGCTGAATCGGTTTCGGTGCGGGCGCCGCCGAGGCGGCCCGGGCGAACGGGCGATGGTCGCCAGCCAGCCCATGCTTGGCGATCAACGGCGCGGCCCGCCGCCGCAGCGTTTCGCGATAGTCCTGGGGCAGGTAGGCACCGCGCCGGTACAGCTCGCGGTAACGGCCGACCAGGTCGGGATGCGAGCGGGCCAACCACGCCATGAACCATCCCCGGGTCGAGCCGCGCAGGTGCAGGCCGAACACGGTGACGCTGGTGGCGCCGGCCGCCGCGATCTGGCCGAGCAGCCCGTCGAGGTGCTCGGCGGAATCGGTGAGGTGCGGCAGCACCGGCGCGACCATCACATGACAGTCCAGCCCGGCGCCCCGGATAGCGCTGATCAGACCGAGCCGGGCCTGGGGGGTGGGCGTGCCGGGCTCGACGTCCTTGTGTAGCTCTGGGTCGCCGATGGCCAGCGACACCGCCACCGAGACCGGAACCTGCGCCGCGGCCTGGGTGATCAGCGGCAGGTCGCGCCGTAGCAGCGTGCCCTTGGTCAGGATCGACAGCGGCGTGCCGGATTCGGCCAGCGCGCCGATGATGCCCGGCATCAGCGCGTAGCGTCCCTCGGCCCGCTGGTACGGGTCGGTGTTGGTGCCCAGGGCGACGGTCTCGCGCTGCCAGGACGGCCGGCGCAGCTCGCGACGCAGCACCTCAACCACGTTGGTCTTGACGACGACCTGGGTGTCGAAGTCGTTGCCGCAGTCCAGCTCCAGGTATTCGTGGGTGGGCCGGGCGAAACAGTACCGGCAGGCGTGCGAGCAACCGCGATAGCCGTTGACGGTGTAGCGAAACGGCAGCGCCGACGCGTTCGGCACCTTGTTGAGCGCGGACTTGCACACCACCTCGTGGAAGGTGATGCCGTCGAACTGCGGCGAGCGCACGCTGCGCAGGAAGCCCATGCGCTGCAGCCCCGGCAGCGCCCCATCCTCGACCGGTGTCCCGTTGACCGCGACGGCCTGATTCGCCCACCGCATATCAACCATTCGAACATTAGTTCGAGATCGAGTCAAGCACGGGACCGTCGTACAGTGAGCAGCGACCGTATCGCCCCTACGCTTCAAGGCACCGACGGCGATGCGGTGCGGTGTGGGCGATAAGTTCGTCGTTCACATGGCTGGCATTTTCCCCGTTTTGTCCGAGGGTGCATTGCGCGCGACTTTGGGAATTCTCGACCGCACGGTGCGCCGCGGTTATCCGGGCGGTTAACGCGGTGCGGAGAATCGAGTTTCGGTTTTGCGTGACATTTACGCGGGTATTATTCCAGGGCCCCTCACGAAAGGACCTGTCATGTTGCACCAGGTGATTCTGGCAAGTTCGGACCCGGTCGCGGCCGGCTTTATCCTCCGTGGCATCAAGGGAATTTTCGTCGCTATCGGCAGCATTATCGCCGCAATAATCTGCGGAGTCATCGCCATGATGAAGGGCCGCAATCCGCTGGGCTGGGGAATTCTTGGACTGTTCTTCTCGATCCTGACATTGATTGTCGTCATCATTATTCCCAGCAAAAAATAACGCTTAGAAGGGCGGCGGTTCCCCGTCGCCGACGGCGTGGGTCGACGCGGAAGCCCAAGTGTGAGAAGGCTTTTCGAGCGCACGCGCCATGCGGTTGTGATGGCGTTCGGTGGCCACGCGCTGGGCGCGGTTCTGTGCCCGGGTGCGGCGGCGTTTGGGCATCATCGCCGTGCGGTCGCCGCAGTAATCGGGCGCCACGTCGGCCTCGGCGGCGGGGATCGCGCCGACGCCCCGGCACAAGCTCGGGAACAGCAGTGCGCTGCCCGGGGTGGTGACGTAGGTGCGTCCGGCCGGCGACGTCAGGATCAGGGTGCCGTCGGGCAGCTGCTGTTCCTGCCAGCCCCAAAAAGTTTTCACCAAATGATGGGCGCGGCAATAACATTTGAGGTTCGACGCGTGCGTCGGCCCGCCGTCGGCGTACGGGATCGTATGGTCGAGGTCGCAGTTCACCGCGGGCTGATCACAGCCAGGCCAACGACACGTCAAATCCCGGCACCGCACAAAATCGGCCAGCGCCTTGGACGGCACATAACCCGGCTCCGGCGGCGCATCACCGGGATGAACCAGCGGCACCAGCGTGGCCGAGCCGGCCAGCTCGGCGACCAGCTCCGGTGAGATCAGGCCCTCGGCCCCCAGCTCGCAGGCCGGCGCCGAACCGCAACCATCCAGCGCGGCCCGCTCGGCGACCACATGAATCACCACCGGCCCGGCGGGTCGCTTGCCGGCCACACAGTCGGCGCGCCCGCAGCGACAGCCCAGCCGGTCCGCCCCGCCCGCCAGCGCTCCCAGCGCATCAGCGCGGCGCTGCGCGCGGGTGCGCGGATCGTGCTCACACACCGTGGCCGCCAACGCAGTCAACCGCCGGTCCAGCGCATGCGCGTCCGGGGCCAGCAGGGTGCCCTCCAGATGCGCCAACCCCTCCCCCATCTCAGCGACCCACACCTCACGCCCGGCCGCGCGCTCCTTGCGCCGCCGCACCGCATCCGCATCAGCGCGAGCCACCACCTTGTCCACCTGCGCGGCCAGCCGGCCCTGGCTCAGTGACGGCCACCTGGCCACGGTGGCCGCCAACTCGGCGTCCACCGCCGCCAGCACCTGCGGGTCGGTGATCAAATCGGTGCGGAACACGATCGTCTGAAACATCAGGTAGCCGATGTCGCCGGCTCTGAAGGCCGCACCCACCTTCGGCAACCGCTCGCGCATCGCCCGCGCGTACCGCACCCGGCTCGCGGCCAACCCCTGACTGATCCGCAGCTCGGCGGCCACCTCCGCACCCACCGCCGCCTCGGTGTCGATCGCCCACTCCTCGGTCTCGGCACACCGCGACAACCGATAGGCGAACAACTCACCAATCGCCACCAACAGCGCCGCCGCCGCCCGATTCTCCGCCCGCGCGGCCGCCCCGATCCGCTCCAGCAGCCCCACCGACACCGGCGTCGCCGACGGATAACGCCGCTCGAACCGCTCATCGAACCGCGCCCGCACCTCTTCGAACATGTGTTCGATCATAGCAGCGCGGGCGACAAGTTAGCGGCTGAGCCGCCCGAGCACCTCGTCGACAACGGAATCCAGCGTGACGGGGACCTGCTCCCCGGTCCCGAGATCCTTCACCCCGACCGTGCCGGACTCGAGATCGCGGTCGCCGAGGACCAACGCGATCCGGGCGCCCGAGCGGTCGGCCGCGCGCATCGCGCCCTTGAGTCCGCGGTCGCCGTAGGCCATGTCGACGCGCACACCGCCGCCGCGCAACTGCGCGGCCAGCACCGCCAGGCGCAACTTGGCCTGCTCGCTCAGCGGCACGCCGAACACCTCGCAGCGCGCGGCCTCCCCCGCACTTTTGCCCTCGGCGCGCAGCGCCAGCAGCGTGCGGTCCACACCGAGCCCAAACCCGATGCCGGACAGGTCTTGTCCGCCCAACTGGCGCATCAGGCCGTCGTAGCGACCACCACCACCGATGCCGGACTGCGCGCCCAGTCCGTCGTGCACGAACTCGAAGGTCGTCTTGGTGTAGTAGTCCAGCCCGCGGACCATGCGCGGGTTGATGACGTAAGGCACGCCCATCGCGTCCAGATGCGCCAGCACGGTGTCGAAGTGCTGCTTGGCCGCGTCGGACAGGTGATCGAGCAGCACCGGCGCTGCGGCCGTCATGGCGCGCACCTCCGGCCGCTTGTCGTCGAGCACCCGCAGCGGATTGAGCTGCGCCCGGCGCCGGGTCTCCTCGTCCAGGTCGAGACCAAAGAGGAACTCCTGCAACAGTTCCCGGTACTGCGGGCGGCAGCTGTCATCGCCCAGCGAGGTGATCTCCAGGCGGAAGCCGTCGAGCCCGAGCGAACGGAAACCGGCGTCGGCAATGGCGATCACCTCGGCGTCCAGGGCCGGGTCGTCGACGCCGATCGCCTCCACTCCGACCTGCTGCAGCTGGCGATAGCGGCCGGCCTGCGGACGCTCGTAGCGGAAAAACGGCCCCGCGTAACAGAGTTTGACCGGCAGCGCGCCGCGGTCCAGCCCGTGCTCGATGACCGCACGCACCACCCCGGCGGTGCCCTCGGGCCGCAGCGTCACCGAGCGGTCGCCGCGGTCGGCGAACGTGTACATCTCCTTGGACACCACGTCGGTGGATTCACCGACGCCGCGGGCGAACAGCGCCGTGTCCTCGAAGATGGGCAGCTCGATATCGCCGTAGCCGGCCCGGCGGGCGGCACCCAGCAGGCCGTCGCGCACCGCGACGAATTGCGCCGAGTCCGGCGGGACATAGTCGGGCACGCCCTTGGGCGCAGCGAACTCCGGCACGGGCTACAGGCCTTCGAGGAACGGGTTGAGGCGGCGCTCGGCGCCGATGGTGGTGGAGTTGCCGTGCCCGGGCAGCACCACGGTGTCGTCATCGAGCACCAGCAGCTTGTCGACGATCGAGGTCAGCAGGTCGCGGCCGCTGCCGCCGAACAGGTCGGTGCGCCCCACCGCGCGCTCGAAGAGTGTGTCACCGGTGAACACCAAGTCTTTCCCGTCCTTCGTCCCCCCGTCGACCCGAAAGATCACCGATCCCCGGGTGTGCCCGGGCGTGTGGTCGACGTTGACGGTCACGCTGCCCAGGTCCAGCTTGTCGCCGTCGCGGTCCAACTCGACGACCTGCTTGGGCTCCCGCCAGAACGCGCCCGCGACCATCTGCGCCAGGCGCGGGCCCAGGCCGTAGATCGGGTCGGTGAGCATGAACCTGTCCTCGGGATGGATGTAGGTCGGGCAACCGTAGGTGTCGGACACCTTCTGCGCCGACCACATGTGGTCGATGTGGCCGTGGGTGAGCAGCACCGCGGCCGGCGTCAACCGGTTCTTGTCCAGGATGTTGCGCAGCGCGCCCATCACCCGCTGTCCCGGATCCACGATGACGGCGTCCGTCCCAGGCCGTTCGGCCACCACGTAGCAGTTGCACTGCAACATGCCGGCGGGGAATCCGGTGATCAACACGCTTCCCAGTTTCCCACGGGCCCCACTTGACACGAGTCGCGGCGCCCACATTAGCCTGAGCTGGCACCTCACCCGTCTACGGGACTCCGACTTCACCAGCATGGAGGCATAGCGGCCGTGCCGACCAACGAACAGCGACGCGCCAACGCCAAACGCAAGCTCGAACGGCAGCTGGAGAGGCGCGCGAAGCAAGCCAAGACGCGCCGGATCGTGCTGATCGCGGCCGCCTCGATCGTCGCCGTGGCCGTGATCGTGGCGGTGGTGATCACGATCGTCAACACCAAGCACGACCACAAGAGCAACACCGCGGCGTCAACGACCACCAGCAGCACCAGCTCACCGGAGTCCACGACCCCCGCGGGGCCGACCCCGAACGCCGCGCCGCTGCCGCCGTTCAAGCCGTCGGCCGACCTGGGCGCCAACTGTCAGTACCCGGCCTCCCCCGAGCCGGCCGCCAAGCAGGTCAAGCCGCCGCGAACCGGCAAGGTGCCGACCGATCCGGCCCAGGTGAGCGCCAGCATGGTGACCAATCAGGGCCACATCGGCCTGATGCTGGCGAACAACGAATCACCCTGCACGGTCAACAGTTTCGCGAGCCTGATCGGCCAGAAATACTTCGACAACACCAAATGCCACCGGTTGACCACCTCCCAGGGCCTGGGCGTGCTGCAGTGCGGCGACCCCAAGGGCGAGGGCACCGGCGGTCCGGGCTATCAATTCGCCAACGAGTACCCGACCGACCAGTACCCGCCGAACGACCCCAAGGCGCAGGAGCCCGTCCTCTATCCGCGCGGCACGCTGGCCATGGCCAACGCCGGGCCCGGCACCAACGGCAGCCAATTCTTCCTGGTATACAAGGACTCCCAGCTGCCGCCGCAATACACCGTGTTCGGCACCATCCAGCCCGACGGCCTGGCCACATTGGACAAGATCGCCAAGGCCGGCGTCGCCGGCGGCGGTGAAGACGGCGCCCCCGCGACCGAGGTGACCATCACCTCGCTGCTGCTCGACTAGCGCCGATCGCAAGCGCGGCGCGTGCGCCGGGCGCGAAACGCCCTCTGATCGGCGGGATTCGCCCGACGTGCACCGCCGACGGCTTATGGTCGTTGGGTGAATCTGGATCCGGACACATTCGGCCATTACCGAATACTGGACCTGTTGGGACGCGGCGGCATGGGCCGGGTCTACCGGGCCTACGACGCGACCACAGACCGGGTGGTGGCGCTCAAAGTGCTCCCGCCGCATCTGGCCGAGGATCAGGACTTCCAGCAGCGTTTCCGCCGTGAGGCCCGCATCGCGGCCGGCCTCACCGACCCGCACGTGGTGCCGATTCACGGCTACGGCGAAATCGACGGCCGGCTCTACGTCGACATGCGACTGATCGAGGGCCGCGACCTGTCGCACTACATCGCCGAAAGCGGCGGCCGGCTCAGCCCGGAGCAGACGGTAGCGGTCATCGAACAGGTTGCGGCAGCGCTGGATAGCGCGCGACAGGCGGGCTTGATCCACCGCGACATCAAGCCGATGAACATCTTGATCACCACCGCGCGCAACTTCGTCTACCTGATCGACTTCGGCCTTGCCCGCGCGGAGGCCGATACTCAGCTCACGCAGACCGGCGCCACGATGGGCACCGTCGCCTACATGGCGCCCGAGCGCTTCAAGGGCAAAACCGATCATCGTGCCGACGTCTACTCGTTGGCCTGCGTGCTGCACGAGTGCCTGACCGGCAAGCGCCCATTCGCGGGCGACAGCCTCGAAGAACAGCTCAACGCGCACCTGAACGCCCCGCCGCCGCGACCGTCGGCGATCGCGCCCGAGGTGCCCGCGGCCTTCGACGCGGTCGTCGCCCGGGGCATGGTCAAGGACCCCGAACAGCGGTATCAGACGGCGATGGAGCTCGCCGAGGCCGCCAGGGCCGCGCTGCCGAGCCCGGCGACGGGACCGGTCGGCGTCGCCCCGCCGGCACCGCCACCGCAGCCCGGCGGCAGCCCGGATCCGCGGCAAGCACCCGGCCGCCCAACGCATTCCAGGCGTTTGCTGGTGGGCATCGTCGGCGCGTCGGCACTGGCGCTGGCGGCGGTGGCGGCGCTGGTCTTCGCGTTGGTGACCCAGAGTCACGGCTCCGCGGACAGCGCGGCATCCTCCACCCAGACCCGGGCCCGGGCGCCCGGCAGGACCGGATCCAACCCCGGTTCCAGTGGCCCGGCGTCGGCGACGGCGCCGCCGCTGCCGGCGTTCGCACCGCCGCCCGACCTGGGTGCCGACTGCCAGTACCGGTCGGTGCCCGATCCGGTCAGCCGGCCGGTGAACCCGCCCCCGTCGGGCCGGGTGTCGACCACTCCCCCGCAGATCGGCGCCGTCATCTCCACCAACGTCGGTGACATCGCGATCCAGCTCGCCAATTCCGAGTCGCCGTGCACGGTGAACAGCTTCATCAGCCTGGTCAAGCAGCAATTCTTCGACAACACCCAATGCGCCCGGTTGATCAGCTCGCCCGATGGCGGGTCGCTGTTGTGCGGCGGCCCCGAGGTGGACGGATCCGGTGGCCCCGGTTACGAATTCGCCGACGAGTACCCCGCCGACCAATACAAGCCCGACGACCCCGCGCTGCGCGCGACGGTGGTGTATCCGCGCGGCACCATCGTCATGGCCACCGAGGGACCCAACACCAACGGCAGCCAATTCGCCTTGATCTTCCAGGATTCCGAGATGGAACCGCAGAGCACGGTGCTGGGCACCATCGACCAGGCGGGGCTGGCCACCCTGGACAAGATCGCCCGGGCCGGTATCGCCGGCAATCGGCAGAGCGGCGCGCCCACCAACCCGGTGAAGATCACCTCGGTGCGGCTGAGCTAGGGCTTAGGCCGCGGACGTCACGCGGTAGACGTCGTACACGCCTTCGACGTTGCGCACGACGTTGAGCAGGTGGCCGAGATGCTTGGGGTCGCCCATCTCAAAGGTGAAGCGGCTGATCGCAACCCGGTCACCGGAAGTGGTCACCGACGCGGACAAGATGTTGACCTTCTCGTCGGCCAGCACCCGGGTGACGTCCGAGAGCAGCCGGTGCCGGTCGAGCGCCTCGACCTGGATGGCCACCAGAAACACCGACGACGGCGAAGGCGCCCAATGCACTTCGATGATCCGCTCGGACTGCTGCTGCAGCGAGGCGGCGTTGGTGCAGTCGGTGCGGTGCACGCTCACCCCACCGCCGCGGGTGACGAACCCCATGATCTGGTCGCCGGGCACCGGTGTGCAGCACTTCGCCAGCTTGGTCAGCACACCCGGCGCACCGGGCACCGAGACGCCGACGTCGTCGCTGCTGCGCGGGCGGCGCAACATCGTTGTCGGCGTGGAGCGTTCGGCGAGGTCCTCCTCGGCCTGGTCGATGCCGCCGAGCTCGGCCAGCAGCCGCTGCACGACGTGCCGGGCCGACACGTGGCCCTCACCGATCGCGGTGTAGAGCGCGGAGACGTCGGTGTAGTGCAGCTCGCGGGCCACCGCCGCGAGCGTTTCGCCATTGACCAAGCGCTGCAACGGAAGTCCGCCCCGGCGGACCTCGCGGGCCATGGCGTCCTTGCCGGATTCGAGCGCCTCCTCGCGGCGCTCCTTGGCGAACCACTGCCGGATCTTGGCCTTGGCGCGCGGCGAGACCACGAATTGCTGCCAGTCCCGCGACGGCCCGGCGTTGGCCGCCTTGGAGGTGAAAACCTCGACGACTTCCCCGTTTTCCAGCTTGCGCTCCAGCGCCACCAGCCGACCGTTGACCCGGGCGCCGATGCAGCGGTGGCCGACCTCGGTGTGCACCGCGTAGGCGAAGTCCACCGGCGTGGAGCCGTTGGGCAGGGTGATCACGTCACCCTTCGGGGTGAACACGAAGATCTCTTGTACCGCAAGGTCATAACGCAGTGACTCGAGGAACTCGCCCGGGTCCGCGGCCTCCCGTTGCCAGTCGAGCAGCTGACGCATCCAGGCCATGTCGTCGATCTCCGCGGCGGCGTGCGGATGCGGAACGCCGTTGCGCCCCTTGGCTTCCTTGTAACGCCAGTGCGCGGCGATGCCGTATTCGGCGGTCCGGTGCATGTCGCGGGTGCGGATCTGCACTTCCAGCGGCTTGCCTTCCGGCCCCACCACGGTGGTGTGCAACGACTGGTACACCCCGTATCTCGGCTGGGCGATGTAGTCCTTGAACCGCCCCGCCATCGGCTGCCACAGCGAGTGCACCACGCCGACGGCGGCATAGCAGTCGCGGATCTCGTCGCACAGGATGCGGATGCCGACCAGGTCGTGGATGTCGTCGAAGTCGCGGCCCTTGACGATCATCTTCTGGTAGATCGACCAGTAGTGCTTGGGCCGGCCCTCCACCGTCGCCTTGATCTTCGACGCGCTCAGCGTGTTGACGATCTCGGCGCGGACCTTGGCCAGATAGGTGTCGCGCGACGGCGCACGCCCGGCGACCAGCCGCACGATCTCGTCGTACTTCTTGGGGTGCAGGATCGCGAACGACAGGTCTTCCAGTTCCCATTTGACGCTGGCCATCCCGAGCCGATGCGCAAGGGGCGCAATGACTTCCAGCGTCTCGCGGGCCTTGCGCGCCTGCTTCTCCGGCGGCAGGAACCGCATGGTGCGCATGTTGTGCAGCCGGTCGGCCACCTTGATCACCAGCACGCGGGGATCGCGGGCCATCGCGGTGATCATCTTGCGGATCGTCTCGCCCTCGGCGGCACTGCCCAGCACCACCCGGTCCAGTTTCGTCACGCCGTCGACCAGATGGCCCACCTCTTCACCGAATTCCTCGCTCAAGGCGTCCAGGGTGTATCCGGTGTCCTCGACGGTGTCGTGCAACAGCGCGGCCACCAAAGTCGTGGTGTCCATGCCCAATTCGGCCAGAATGGTGGCGACGGCCAGCGGATGGGTGATGTAGGGGTCCCCGGAATGGCGTAACTGGGTGGCGTGGCGGGAGTCGGCGACCTCGAAGGCCCGCTGCAGCAGCGACACGTTGGCCTTCGGGTAGATCTCCCGGTGCACCGCCACCAGCGGTTCGAGCACCGGGTTGAGGGTGCTGCGCTGGGCGGTCATCCGGCGGGCCAGCCTGGCCCGCACCCGCCGCGACGCGCTGCTCGACGTTTTCAGGGACTCCGTCGGGGGCTCCGGAACCTCCATCGGCTGCGTGATGGCCGGCGACTCCGAGACGTTAGTGGGCGCGTCAAGCGCTTGCGCCGCGCTGTTGTCCTCCGCCACGTTGGTCACCTCCGAATTCGAGGATATCTCCAATGGGAGAGCGCTACTCGCAAGTCAGGCTGTGCACGGCCAATGGCGCGACCGCTTCCCGGCCGCACAGCGCGCTCAGTTCGAAGACCACCGCGGCCGTCGTCACGTGCGCCCCGGCGCGCTCGAGCAGCCGGACCGCAGCGGCCAGGGTGCCCCCGCTGGCCAGCACGTCGTCGATGATCGCGATGTTGCGCCCGCGCAGGTCCAGGCCGTCGGCGGGAATCTCCAGCGTGGCGCTGCCGTACTCCAGGTCGTAGGTCTCGGCGTGCACCGGCGGCGGCAATTTCCCGGCCTTGCGGATGGCCAGCACGCCGGTCTGCAGCCGCTCGGCGACGGCCGCGGCCAGCAGGAACCCGCGGGCCTCGATGCCGGCCACCAGATCGGCGCCCGAAGCGATCTCGGCCAGCGCGCCGGTGATCGCGGTCATCGCCGTCGCGTCCGCGAACACCGGGGTGAGGTCCTTGAACTGGATGCCCGGCTTGGGGAAATCGGCCACCTTGCGCGTCAGCGACGCGATCAACCCGGCGGGGTTGGTCATCGGAGCCTCACTGGATCAGGGCCCATCGGTCCATGTTCCAGCCCGCGCCCCAGCGGGTCGGGTTTTTGCTCACCGCGTACATCTTCTTCGAGGTCAGCAGCGTGCGCTGCTGCCGGTACAGCGGCAGGGTGGGCATGTCGCCCCACAGTACCGGCGCGGTCTCGGTCAGCAGCCTGGCGCGCTCGGCGGCGTCGGCCGAGACCGCCAGCGCCCCGATCGCGTTGTCAACCTGCGGGTTGCTGTATCCGGACAGGTTGTTGCCGTTGCCGGTGTGCAGCGCGTAGGCATCCAGCGCCGACGACCCCGTCGACCCGCTGCCGGTGGCCCCGCCGGTGCTGGCCAGCAGCGCGTCGATCTTGCCGTCCTTGAGCGCCTGCGGCCCCGAGCTGTCCAGGATGACGCCGGTAACGGTGATCCCGGCCGCGGCGCACGCCTTGGTGATGACGCCGACGTTGACCGCGAGCCGAGCGTTGGGTCCCTGGTAGCCGATCCGCACCGTCAGCGGCGCACCGCCCAGCGCGGCGCGCGCTGCGCCCGGATCGGCCTTGGCGAACGCGTCGGCCTCGCCCGCCCCGTCGGCGGCCGACACGGCGTCATCGATCGCCGGATCCAGGCGCGAGTTGGCGATCGGCGTCCCGGCGTCCTTGGCCAGCGAGTCGCGCGGCGTGCACAGCGCGACCGCGCGCCGGGCCTTGGGCGCGGCCAGCGGACCCTGCGGGGCGAAGATCAGCTGCTCGATGCCGCTCGACGGGCCATCGGAGCGCTCGTAGTTATCGGGTGTGGTCAGGGCGCCGGACGAACCCGCGGCGACGTCGACCACGTCGACGCTGCGGCTGTTGACCCGATCCTGGATGTCGGGCCCCTGCGACCACACGGTGACCCGCTTGGTGATGGCCTTGGGTCCCCACCACCGGTCGTTGGCGACCAGCACCACCGCGCCGCCATCGAGGATGGATTCGATTTTGTACGGCCCCGACGACGGGAAACGCTTTTCGAGCACGTCTTTTTGGAGCCCGGGCTTGAGGTCCCAGATGGTGTTCCACAGCTTCGCGATCTGGGCCACCAGCGGCCCGTTGTTGCTGAGCAGGGCCGCGGTCACGTCGACGTTGAGTTGGTCGGCGATGACGTGCGACGGCATCAACGAGGTCGCGGTGAACAGCTGGTTGTAGTCGACGACGCCGCGGTCCGGGATGAACGACACCCGGGCCTTCTTCTGCCCGGGGATGCATTCGACGTTGGCGATGTCGAGGTAGCCGGCCTGGGTGGCGGCGTGGAAGTCGGGAAACTTGCCGGACTGCGCCGCCCAGGCGAGCACGATGTCGTCGCAGGTCACCGGCTTGCCGTCGGAGTAGACGGCGTTGTCGGCGATCTGGTAGTCCAGCACCAGCGGGGTGCCGCCGACCACCGACACGGTGCCGAAGTCGCGGTCGGCGACGATCTGCCCGTCGGGGCCGTGATAGCTGAACCCGGTGAGCGTGCGGGCGAACGCCTGCGCCCCGGCCGATGCGGCGCCGACGACGGTGTTGGTGTTGTAGGTGGACAGCGGGCCGTCGACCACGTAGTCGATCTGGGAGGCGGCGCTGCCCGAACAGGCCGTCAGCGTGACACCCGCCGCCAGCACCACCGCCAATCCGGCGCCGATCCACCCCGTCAGGGCCCGGCGGCCGACCAGCACGCTACGACGACCGGCCCCAGTTCCCCGGTAGCTGGTGGCCATGGTGACTACCGCCGGCCGACGTTCCGCTTGCCGGTGGGACGCCGGGTCCCGGTCGGCCGCACGGGGCGAGCTCCCGGTGCCGGCTTGCTCGGCGCGGGCTTGGCCGGCTCGGCCGCCGTCGTCGTCGTCGCTTCTTTCGCTTCCCCGGCGGTGTCGGCGTCGTCGTCACCGGCGGTCTCGGCCGCCGCGCGCGAGCCGGGGCTGCGCCGCCGCGTCACGCGGCGGGTGTGGGTGCGCACCAGCTCGGTGCGCTCGCGCAGCGTGACCAGCAGCGGCGTGGCGAAGAAGATCGACGAGTACGTGCCGACCAGGATGCCGACCAGCTGCACCAGCGCCAGGTCCTTCAGCGTGCCGACGCCCAGCAGCCACACCGCCACCACCATCAGCGCGAGCACCGGCAGCACGCTGATCAGGCTGGTGTTGATGGACCGCATGAACGTCTGGTTGATCGCGAGGTTGGCCTGCTCGGCGAAGGTGCGCCGGGTGGTGTGCTGGAAGCCGTGGGTGTTCTCCTCGACCTTGTCGAACACGATGACGGTGTCATAGAGGGAGAAGCCGAGAATCGTCAGCAGGCCGATGACGGTGGCGGGCGTGACCTCGAAACCGACCAGCGAGTACACCCCCGCGGTGACGCTGAGGTCGAACACCATGGTCGTCAGCGCGGAGATGGCCATGTACCGCTCGTAGCGCACCATGATGTAGACGCCGACCAGCACCAAGAACACGGCCAGCGCGATCAGCGCCTTGTCGGTGATCTGGTCACCCCACGTCTCGGAGACGCTGACCAACGATCAGACGACCAAGCTGCGCAACGCCCTCTTCGATGCGTTCGGACCCAAGGGCGCCGACGGCAAGCCCAGCAAGCAGGCGATCAGCGACGCGGCGGTCTCCGAGACGTGGGGTGACCAGATCACCGACAAGGCGCTGATCGCGCTGGCCGTGTTCTTGGTGCTGGTCGGCGT
>NZ_LZKV01000036.1:0-786 GCF_001672995.1 Mycobacterium sp. 1482292.6
CCTGGGGCTGGCCGAGCGGCTCGCCGCCGAACGCCGCCGCTACGTCGAGGTGTTCTCCGCTGGTCAGGGCGGTGGCGATCGGGCGGATCCGGGCGGCCGTTAGGCTGCCCTGCATGACCAGTTCGACGGACGCCGTTCCGACGCCCCACGCCACCGCCGAGCAGGTGGAAGCCGCCCGGCACGACAGCAAGCTGGCCCAGGTGCTCTACCACGACTGGGAAGCCGAGACCTACGACGACAAGTGGTCGATCTCCTATGACCAGCGCTGCATCGACTACGCGCGGGGCCGCTTCGACGCCATCGTGCCGGACGAGGTGCGGCGCGAGCTGCCCTACGACCGGGCCCTTGAATTGGGTTGCGGCACTGGGTTTTTCCTGCTCAACCTGATCCAGTCCGGGGTGGCCCGGCGCGGATCGGTGACCGACCTGTCGCCGGGCATGGTCAAGGTCGCCACCCGCAACGGGCAGTCGCTGGGCCTCGACATCGACGGCCGGGTCGCCGACGCCGAGGGCATCCCGTACGAGGACAACACCTTCGACCTGGTCGTCGGCCACGCGGTGCTGCACCACATCCCCGATGTGGAGTTGTCGCTGCGCGAGGTGATCCGGGTGCTGCGCCCGGGCGGCCGGTTCGTCTTCGCCGGCGAGCCGACCAGCGCCGGCGACGTCTACGCCCGCGAGCTGTCCACCCTGACCTGGCGCATCGCCACCAACGTCACCAAGCTGCCCGGCCTGGGCAGCTGGCGGCGCCCGCAGGCCGAGCTCGACGAATCGTCGCGGGCCGGCG
>NZ_LZKV01000037.1:0-813 GCF_001672995.1 Mycobacterium sp. 1482292.6
GTGTGCTGACCAAGATCGTCGCCCAGGAGGACGACACCGTCGAGGTGGGCGGCGAGCTGGCCGTCATCGGCGACGCCGCCGAAGGCGGCGGGGCGGGCGGCGACTCGCAGGCGCCGAGCCAGCCGGAGCCCCAAGCGCAGCCGGAGCCCGAGCCCGCGCCCGAGCCACAGCCGGAGCCCCAGGCTCAGGCCCAGCCGGAGCCCGCGCCCGCCCAGCAGAGTTCCGGCGGCGGCGACGCGACCCCGGTGCTGATGCCCGAGCTCGGCGAGTCGGTGACCGAGGGCACCGTGACCCGCTGGCTCAAGCGCGTCGGTGACTCGGTCCAGGTCGACGACGCGTTGGTGGAAGTGTCCACCGACAAGGTCGACACCGAGATCCCCTCGCCGGTCGCCGGTGTCCTGATCAGCATCACCGCCGAGGAAGACGCCACGGTGCCCGTCGGTGGCGAGCTCGCCCGCGTCGGCGCCGGTGCCGAGGCCGCCGCGCCGGCGGCACCCGCCGCTCCCCAGCCGCCGCCCGCGCCCCAGCCCGAGCCCAAGCCCGAACCGGCGCCCCAGCCCCAGGCGCAGCCCAAGCCGCAACCCAAGCCCGAACCCGCGCCGCAGCCCAAACCTCAACCGGCGCAGGCCCAACCGGCAACTCAGCCGGCAAGCCCGGGTGGTGACGGCGCGCCGTATGTGACGCCGCTGGTGCGAAAGCTGGCCGCCGAGAACAACATCGACCTGAACTCGATCACCGGCACCGGGGTCGGCGGGCGCATCCGCAAGCAGGACGTGCTGGCCGCCGCCGAGGCGAAGAAGGCGCCGCCCCCGG
>NZ_LZKV01000038.1:0-69563 GCF_001672995.1 Mycobacterium sp. 1482292.6
CGGTGCCCGTGGGGGTGGTTGGTGAGTTGTATGTGGCCGGTGCTGGTGTGGGGGTGGGGTATTGGCGGCGTGCGTCGTTGACGGGGTCGCGGTTTGTGGCGTGTCCGTTCGGGGGGCCGGGTGCGCGGATGTATCGCACCGGGGATTTGGTGTGCTGGACACCCGATGGGCAGTTGCGCTATGTGGGCCGCGCGGATGAGCAGGTCAAGATTCGCGGCTACCGCATCGAACTCGGCGAAATCCAAGCCGCCTTGAACCGAATCGAGAGCATCAAGCAGGCAGTCGTCATTGCCCGCGAAGACCAACCCGGAGACAAACGGCTCGTCGCATACCTCACCCTCGATCGCAGCACCGCACCTGACCATAACGCCGAAATTGTCGAAGAATGGCAACACATCTGGGACGACGTGTATGGAGATGAAGCCGAAGAGTCAGCGTTCGGTGCCGATTTCCGGGGCTGGAACAGCAGCTACACCGGTGACCCGATTCCGCGCGGGGAGATGGTGGAGTGGCGCGCGGCCACGGTGGATCGGATCATGGAGACGCAACCGCGACGGGTTTTGGAAATCGGTGTGGGTTCGGGCTTGTTGCTGTCACAGATCGGCCCGCATTGCGACCATTACGTAGCCACCGACATGTCGAAGGTGGCCATCGACAAACTTGGTCGGTCACTGGACCAACTGCAGATCCCGTGGCGTGATCGAGTCCAGTTGCTGACTCAGCCGGCCCACGTCACCGAAGCGCTTCGCCCGGGTTATTTCGACACCATCATCCTCAACTCGGTCATCCAGTACTTCCCTAACCGGGCGTATCTGACCGGCCTGTTGGACAACGCGGTCGATCTACTGGCCCCCGGCGGGACACTTTTCATCGGGGACGTCCGTAACCACAGTCTGCACAGGGCGTTCCAGGCCGCTGTGGCACTCGCCCGCACCGCAGGCACCGACGCTGCCGAGATTCGCGAACGCGTACACCGGGCGATCCTCAGCGACGCCGAATTGCTCGTGGCGCCAGAGTTTTTCACCGCCTGGGCCGCTAGTCACCCGGAGGTGACGGGGGTCGACATCCGCGTCAAACGCGGGTTGGCCGACAATGAACTGACTCGGTATCGCTACGACGTCGTCGCCCATACCGCTCCCGTCCCAGTACGCTCAGTGGCCGCTGTGTCCGCTTGGACGTGGAACCAATTCGATAGCCCGCAAGACCTGTGCAATCGGCTGACGTCCCGGCGTCCCGGTGCCGTCCGCGTCACCGAAATCCCTCGCACCGGTCTGGCCACCGACGTCCACATCGAACGAGCAATCACCGCGGGACTATCGCTGGACGAAGCCTTCGCCGAAGCCGCCGAAATCCGAAACACCGCCACGCCAGAACAGTTGCACCGGATCGGCCGAACCGCCGGATACCGCGTCGCCGTCACGTGGGGCGCCGAATCCGGAACCCTCGACGCTGTATTCATTTCAGCGAATGACCCAGCCTCCGCAGAACTCTCACCTCTGAGCGACCTGTACCTGCCCTCCGACGACACCCGGCATCGCGCCGCGCTCACCAATAATCCCCACACCAACTCCGCACTCAGCGCCCTGCGTGAGCGAGTGACCGAGCAGTTGCCTGATTACATGGTTCCCGCGCATTATGTAGTGCTCGACGTTTTCCCACTGACCATCTCGGGCAAGCTTGACCGGCGCGCTCTGCCGGTACCGGAGTATCGCGGCATCGACAGGTACCGCGCTCCCTCGGATGCGGTCGAGGAGGCCCTCGCCGGTATCTATGCCCAGGTACTCGGGCTGGAACGGGTCGGAGTCGACGACTCGTTCTTCGAGTTGGGCGGGGATTCGTTGTCGGCAATGCGCTTGGTCGCAGCGATTAACTCCAGGCTGAACGCCGACCTTTTGGTGCGCGCCGTGTTCGACGCACCGACGGTCACCGGTCTGCGTCAACACATGATCGTTGGCTCGATGCCCGAGGGCGAGGCTCGAGGACCCAGCTTTGCGTCCGTGCACGGTGACACCCCCACCGAGGTGCACGCCAGCGATCTCACGCTAGACAAATTCATCGACGCCGCCACGCTGTCCGCCGCGCCGACGCTGCCCGGCCCGAGCGCCGAAGTCCGAACAGTCTTACTGACCGGGGCAACCGGCTTCCTCGGGCGCTACCTCGTCCTGGAATGGCTGAAAAAGCTCGAACCGCGAGGCGGCAAGCTGATCTGCTTGATAAGGGCCGACTCCGACGAGCATGCGCGGCAACGACTGGATCGCACCTTCGACAGCAAGGACAGGGAAATGCTGCGGCACTTCCGTGAACTAGCCGCCGACCGTCTGGAGGTCATCGCCGGGGACACGAGCAAATCCAGTCTGGGCATAGATGCGCTGGCTTGGCAGCGCCTGGCCGCCAGCGTGGATCTGATCGTCGATTGCGCGGCCTTGGTCAACCTCGTCCTGCCCTACCGTGAACTCTTCGGACCCAATGTCGTGGGCACCGCTACTCTGATCCGCCTTGCGCTCACTACGAAGCTCAAGCGCTACACATTCGTCTCGACATACGACGTCGGCCGTCAGATCGAGCCCTCGATGTTCACCGAGGATGCCGACATCCGGCTGATCAGCGCCCACCGCATCGTCGACGACAGCTACGCCAACGGCTACGGCAATAGCAAGTGGGCCGGTGAGGTCTTACTGCGCGAGGCCCACGACCTATGCGGGATGCCGACTGCGGTGTTCCGCAGCGGCATGATCCTGGCCGACACCACCTATGCGGCCCAGCTCAATCTGACGGACATGATCACCCGGATGGTGCTCAGTGTGGTCGCCACCGGCGTCGCACCGCGTTCTTTTTACCAGCTGGATGAGGCCGGAAACCGGCAACGTGCGCACTATGACGGACTGCCAGTCGATTTCGTGTCTGAGGCGATTGCCGCGCTGGGCGCACAAGGCGCTGAGGGGTTCGAGACCTATCACGTGATGAACCCGCACGATGATGGCGCCGGGCTTGACCAATTTGTGGACTGGCTGATCGAGGCCGGTTATCCGATCGAGCGCATCGACGACTTCGGCCAGTGGTTAGACCGATTCGAGGTCGGATTGCGTGCTTTGCCGGAGCGACAGCGCCAACACTCGGTGCTGTCCATGTTGCTGGCGCTGATGGGTGACACCAAGGACCGGCGGCCACCGGAACCGACAGTGGGCTCCTTTGCGCCGGTGGATCGATTCCGAGCTGCTGTGCGCAAAGCAAATGTTGGTCCAGACAACGACATTCCACGTATTTCCGCGTCGACGATCATCAAGTACGCCACCGACCTGCGTTTGCTCGGGCTACTCCAGCCCGGTGTACGCGCCGAGCAAACGGACCTCTATCAATGATTCCCAACGCACAGGTGCTTGGGCGCGGCCGGACAACTCTTGCTGTTGACGGCCGGCAAGTGACGCCACCGAGATTCGCCGTGCTGCAACAAAAATGGTGCGCCGGGGGGTTGGGGCACGCCAACCGCCGCAACCCGATCGCTACTCACGGTGTGGATCGGAATCCATGAGCGCGGCGGGCCCCTTCGGCGGCGTCGGGACGCCCCGGATTGTGATAGTCGGCGCAGGATTCGGAGGCATCGGCCTAGCGGTGCTGCTGAAAAAAGCCCGCATCGACACCTTCACGATCTATGAACAGGCTGAGCAGCCCGGCGGCGCCTGGTGGTACAACCGGTACCCCGGCGCCGAGGTGGACACGGTCTCGTTCGTCTACTCGTATCCCTTCAAGCAACACCGGTGGAGCAGAACCCACGCCAAGCAACCCGAGCTTCTGCGGTACCTCAACGACACCATCGATGAGTTCGGCCTGCGTTCTCATCTGCACTGTGGCGTGGGGGTCAAGTCCGCGCGGTGGAACGAAGCGGCGCATATCTACCATCTGACGCTCAGCACGGGGGAAGCGACATGGTGCCATGCCCTGGTCGGAGCGACGGGATTCCTGAACATTCCGAAATACCCGACGTGGCCCGGATTGGATTCATTTCAAGGTCCCAAGTTCCACTCGTCGCGCTGGGACTCTGAGCATGATCTCCGGGATCTGACAGTCGCGGTAGTGGGGACCGGATCGACGGGGACCCAGATCGTGCCAGAACTAGCGCCGATCGTGAAGCAGCTCTACGTGTTTCAACGCGAGCCAGGTTGGGTTGTACCGAAGGACGCGCGTGATTACACGCCCAGACAGCGAGCCGCGCTGGGCCTCCCGTGGCGGTACCGCTGGGCGCGGGTGAAGTGGCTGGCGTTGGCCGAGGCGTTCTACCTTCGGGGTGCCCCTTTTCGGCAGGGAACGTTGTTTCATTCCGCTGGGCAAAAATCCGCCCTGAAGCACATTGAGAAGGAATTTCGGGACCGGCCCGATCTCAAGGAGGCGGTGACGCCCAGCTACCCGTTTTGGGGTAAGCGCTTGGTTTTCAACTCGACCTTCTATCCATCGCTCAAGCTCGATAACGTCGAGCTGGTATCGAATGCCGTCGCCTCGGTGACGCCGACCGGCGTCGTCGATGATGCGGGCGTCGAACGGCGCATCGACGCACTGGTGATGGCTACCGGTTTTCAAGCAACGAATTATCTCGGGACCATGGAGGTTCGGGGGAGCACCGGCCAGCTGCTGCAAGAATTCTGGCAGGAAGAACCGAAAGCCTTCCTTGGCATCACGGTTCCAACGTTCCCCAATTTCTTCATGATGTACGGACCTGGGACCAATGGCGCGGTAGTCCTGTCGATGCTGATGCACCAGGCCGGGTACATCGTCCATGCGGTCAAGCGGATGCAGCGGCAACGCATCACGGCGATCGAAGTGAAGCACAGCTGGACGGATCGATATCACGCGTGGCTTCAAAAACAGGTGAACCGCACGGTATGGGGGTCGGCGCACAACTATTATCGCGGAGCGACCGGGGCAATTGTGACCCAATGGCCCTTCGGCCCAGGCTTATACGGTTTGCTGGTGCGGTCGCTCGGCCGGGCGTCCGAGCGAACACGACGCCGACCGGCCGCCACCGGTGGTGGCGATGACGGCGCGGGCCGGGGCATTCCGACGGCAGCCGCAGGTGAAGAGTGACATTCGGACACGGTCGTCAGACCTCCCAACTGCCCTGTGAGTCCAAGGAGAACGACCGATGAGGACCAAGTGGACCGTCGTCGATATTCCCGACCAATCCGGCCGCGTCGCCGTCATCACCGGGGCCAACACCGGGATCGGCTTCCACACCGCGGTCGCGCTGGCCGGCAAAGGCGCCGATGTGGTGCTCGCGGTGCGTCACCCCGACAAGGGCAAGGATGCTGCGGCCCGGATCACCGCCCAACATCCAAACGCCAGCGTCGCGATACAGCATCTGGACCTCACGTCGTTGCGGGCGATCCGCAAGTCCGCCGAGCAGATCAAGTCGGTGCACCAACGTATCGACCTACTGATCAACAACGCCGGCGTCTGTTACACGGATAAGGCCCGCACCCAGGACGGGTTCGAATTGCAATTAGGCACAAACCATCTCGGTCACTTCGCATTGACGGGGTTGCTCCTAGACCGACTGCTGCAGACCGACGGCTCACGCGTGGTGACCGTCAGCAGCGTCGGACATCGCACCCTGGCGAAAATCAACTTCGATGATCTGCAGTCGGAACGCGCCTACAACCGCGTCAAGGCCTACGGGCAGTCCAAACTGGCAAACCTGTTGTTCACCTACGAGCTACAGCGCCGGTTGGCCCGCAACGGCACTGCGACTGTCGCGCTGGCCGCGCACCCGGGCGGGTCGAAGACCGAATTGCTCCGCAACATGCCGGCATGGATTCGGCCGCCCGCTCAAATAGTTTGGAACGTGTGGGCGCAGAGCGCCGAGATGGGCGCGCTGCCCACACTGCGGGCCGCCACCGATTCAGCGGCGCAGGGCGGGCAGTACTACGGACCAGACCGCATCTTGGAGAATCACGGCCACCCCAAGGTCGTCAGATCAAGCAAGCAGTCGCACGACCAGGCGCTGCAGAGCCGACTCTGGGCGGTGTCAGAGGAGCTGACCGGGGTCACTTTCCCGGTCTGACACACGGCGAGCGCATCTAAGAGTCAGTCTGCCTCGCCGGGCCAGGATGGCGTCCATACTGTACCGATGAGCGTCACAGACCGCTTGGGTTTCGATACGTGCCGCAGATCCATTGCGAAGTATTCGTATTCCCTTTGGAACCGCTACAACTCAACCCTCAGCCGGTACTGGTACCCCTTCGCCACGCGCTATTCCAGCACCGATGATCTGGTATTCCTCAGCTGGGGTTATGAGGAGGATCCGCCGATGGCCTTGCCGTTGGCGAATTCCGACGAGTCGGACCGATACTTCATTCAGCTATACCACCGCGTCGCCACCCAAGTGGATCTCACCGACAAGCGGGTATTGGAAGTCAGTTGCGGACACGGCGGCGGAGCCTCCTACCTGGTGCGCACCCTGGCTCCAGCTTCCTATACAGGGCTGGACTTGAACTCCGCCGGCATCGACTTCTGCCGCAGAAAGCACCAACAGCCCGGCCTGGACTTCGTCCAGGGCCACGCAGAGAGCCTGCCCTTCGCCGATCAATCGTTCGACGTGGTGATCAACGTCGAAGCCTCACACGGCTACGCCGACTTCGACCGCTTCCTCGCCGAAGTCGCTCGGGTGCTGAGCCCGGGAAGCCATTTCCTTTACGCCGACGTCCGCCGCCGCCTGGACATCGGCAATTGGGACCACGAATTGCGCAACGCCCCGATGCGGCTCGTTTCCGAAAGGAACATCAGTGAACAAGTTGCGCGTGGCGTAGAGAATAATCTGCCGGTCTTGAAAGAGCAGTCCCGCCTCCCGAATTTCTACGTCGACAGGTTATTCAGGAACATCTGCCAGAAACTCGAAGACGAGCAACTGATCTACCGAATGTACTGCTTCGCCACTGACTGATGCGATGTTGCAAAACCCATTATGAGCAACGGGTTTTCACACGCCCGCGGCCCGCACGCTTACGGCGACTCGTCGCCGGCGCCCGGCGCGAAGTCACCAAACAGCGGCTCCCTGCCCGCGGTCAGCCAGCTCGGCGCGAGGTATTCGTCGCGTGACAGCACCAGCGTGGGCGCAGGGCCCGACATGTCGTCGACGTAGTGGTGGCCGGGGCGCCCGCTGGCACTCAGCACCCGTAACTTCTCGACGATTTCGGTCGCCTTCCCGGGGTCCAGCCGCCACAGGGCGCGATCGTCCCAGAGTTCGATGTGGGCCGCACCGGCCTCGATGACAAAGTCGTGGACGACATCGGCGCCCGCCAGGCGTGACGAGCCCTCCCCTAGCGCGTCGGCCAGCGTCGCGAGCAGGGTGTCAATACCGGTGCCGTCGGCCGCCAACAACACGACGTCCTCGCCCTTGAAATCGGGGACACGCTTGACACGAATCATAGTGGCAGGACGGCGGATTCAGAATGCCATGTCATAGCAGACCCAGAGCAAGGGGCCGGCCAGGAGCGAAGCCAGCAGCGTCACGCCACCGATGAGCCGCCACGCGATGGTCGAGCGAAAAATGACCGCCGTAATCGCCGAAGCGGTCGACAGGACAATTAACACGGCCGCGATGACGACCTCGGTGCGCGCCGACTGCACCGCGGATTCGGAGGACGGCGGAAAGAACCCGGCTTCCAATTTGAACGCCAAAGCGCGGTTGCTCGAGACCGTCAGCAGCAGCAGAAGGGCGAGCATCATCGTCGCCAACCCGATCAGCGACAGGCATGCCCCAAAGATATTGCGGTTCGCCGGATCTATCGGGCCGGTGTAGTGGGGCATCTCGTCCACATTCCGAATCGTAGGGCGTAATCCGCAGCGAAAGGAACGATGCGCGATCGGTGGAAGTTGGCCAACTGATCACCCAATAGATACCTGGTCATGTCACCGTGCTCAGGTGCGAGCGGAACCCTCGGCCAGCCACTCAGGCGTGGCCGGCCGGTTCCACAACTGGTGCGAGGCGGTTGTCGGCCGGCTGCCGTTCGGCCTGAAGGCGGTCGTCGCGCCGACGCTCGTGGGCTTCTGTGTGATCAACGGTTTCACCTTCGGCCTCGACCTGACGATCCTGACGGGCTTGCGCAGCGGGCTCGCCCTTCCGGTGCCCATCGCCGTGACGATCGCTTACGGATGCGCTTTCACACTCAGCTACGTCCTCAATCGCGTATTGAACTTTCGGTCCCACGCCGCGGTCGGGCCTCAGGTGCTGACCTACGCCGTGGTGGTCGCCGTCAACTATCTGGCTTTCATCCTCGGGGTTACCACGGCGCTCGCGGCCATCGGCGTGCACTATCAGCTGTCGCGCCTGGCGGCGGGCGGCTGTGAAGCGGTGTACATGTACAGCGCGATGAGGTGGGTCGTCTTCCGGCGCTGAGCGGCCCCACCGATCCGGGACTTGGTGGCCGAGGTGTAGCCCACCCGTGACCTCCGCGCGACGGCGACGAAGGACGCTCGACAGGTGACGGTAATCGCGGTGATCGCCGCGCTCGCGACGGCAACCTGCCTCGGCTACTACGCGGGACGGCGGCCGGCCTGGCCGCCGCCGAGCTGGAGGAAGCGAACCAGCCGCATCGCCCTGAGCAGGCAGGCCATCGGCCTGCTCGCGATGATCGCCGTGCGCCGCATCCGGCAACGCGTGCGGGCCGAGCGCATCGTCTCCGACATCGCCGCCAGATACGGCATGAGAATAGTTGCGCCACCGCATCTTCGGCGCGGCAGCGTGGTGCGGTTGCGGTCCTGGTAGATCCCACCAAGTAGTCTGCCGAATCGACTGTCGCCAAGAAGGACGGAACGGGCATGGCTGCACTACAAGACAAAGTGGCGTTGGTGACCGGGGCGTCGTCGGGCCTCGGCGCAGAAACCGCAAAGTTGTTCTCCCGGCAGGGCGCAACGGTTTTCGGCATCGGCCGCGATGCCCGGCGCCTGGCTGACGTCTTCGCCGATATCGAAAGCGGCGGGTTTGCGTCGGTGGACATCGGGTCGGCGCAGGCCTGCCGGGACGCGGTCGAGCAGTGCGTGCGTGATTTCGGTGGCCTCGACGTCCTGGTCAACGTCGCCGGGCGACACCAGATGCGCCGCACCGAGTCGATGACCGACGACGACTGGGAACAGGACCTTGCGGTCAACCTCAACGGACCGTTCTACCTGTGCAGGGCTGCCCTGCCCCACCTGCTGGAGCGCGGTGGAAACATCGTCAACGTCAGCTCCATCGCCGGTGTCGAAGGCCAGGCCTACTCGGCCGGCTACTGCGCCGCCAAGCATGGCCTGATCGGCCTCACCCGCGCGTTGGCCGTGGAATACACCGCGGACCGCTTGCGCGTCAACGCGGTATGTCCAGGCGGAATGCTCACGCCGCAGATCGAACAGTTCAGCGCGCCAGACGATCCCAACTACGACCTGATCATGCGCACGGCCTCACCGCGCGGCATGATGCAACCCCTCGACGTCGCCAACGTCATCGCATTCCTCGCCAGCGACGCCGCGGCCGCCATCCACGGCGCGGTCTATCGAGTCGACAACGGCAAAGGCGCCGGGTAACGGTTCGAGCACGTTTGGATCACCCCCCGACACGTCGTGCGGCACCGCGCTTGCCGTCGTTGACAATTCGAGGCATGAGGCAATCGCGGGAGCCCGACGATGGCGCGTGAGATCTCGCGGCAGCTATTTTTGCGGGGCGCCGTCGGGGCGTTGGCCAGCGGCGCGGTCCTCGGCGCACCCCGAGTGGCGGCCGACCCGAGACCCACAGGTTGGGAGGGGCTGTCCACGGCGCTCGGCGGGAAGGTGGTGCTTCCGGACAGCCCCCAATTCGCCGGAGCCAAGCAGGTTTTCAACACCAACTACAACGGGTCGACGCCGGCGGCGGTCGTCACCCCGACATCGGCGGCCGACGTTCAGAAGGCGATGGCCTTCGCGGCAGCCCACAACCTGAAGGTCGCCCCCCGCAGCGGCGGACACTCCTATATCGGCGCGTCGACCGCGAACGGAACCATGGTGCTCGACCTGCGCCAACTGCCCGGGGACGCCAACTACGACGCCGCGACGGGACAGGTCACGGTGACGCCGGCCACGAGTCTGTACACGATGCACCGGACGCTGGCCGCTGCCGGTCGGGGCATCCCCACCGGTACCTGCCCGTCAGTCGGTGCCGCCGGGCATGCGCTCGGTGGCGGCATGGGGGCCCAATCCCGGCATGCCGGCCTGCTCTGTGACCAGCTGACGTCGGCGTCGGTGGTGCTGCCCAGCGGTCAAGCGGTCACCGCGTCCGCCGCCAGCAATCCCGACCTGTTCTGGGCGCTGCGCGGCGGCGGTGGCGGCAACTTCGGCGTGACCACCTCCCTGACCTTCGCCACGTTTCCCACCAAAGACGTCGACGTCGTCAACCTCAACTTCCCGCCGCAGTCCTTCGCGCAGGTCCTCGTCGGTTGGCAGAACTGGTTGCGCACCGCCGACCAGAACAGTTGGGCGTTGGCGGACGCCACCGTCGACGCGATGGGTGTGCATTGCCGGATCCTGGCGACCTGCCCGGCCGGGTCAGGCAACAGCGCCGCGGCCGCGATCACCCAGGCGGTGGGGCTGCAGCCGTCGGGCACGGAGAACCACACGTTCAACTACCTGGACCTGGTGAACTATCTGGCCGTCGGCAATCTCAACCCGTCACCGCTCGGCTATGTCGGTGGATCAGACGTCTTCACCACCGTCAACGCGGGCGTGGCGCAGGGGATCGCCGCGGCGGTCAATGCGTTTCCCCGCGGCGCCGGGCGCATGCTGGCCATCATGCACGCGCTGGACGGTGCCCTCGCCACGGTGGCGCCCGGAGCCACCGCTTTTCCGTGGCGGCGCCAGTCGGCGCTGGTGCAGTGGTATGTGGAAACGGGCGATCCCGCGGCCGCGACCAACTGGCTTACCACGGCACATCAAGCCGTGCAACAGTATTCGGTCGGCGGCTATGTCAACTACATCGAGGCCAACCAGTCGCCCTCGCGCTATTTCGGCCCGAACCTATCGCGGCTGAGCGCCGTGCGGCAGAAATACGATCCCGGCCGGATCATGTTTTCGGGGCTCAACTACTAGGGCCGAACGCCGTCCCGGGCCCGGCGTCCATGGGCAGTCGACACTCGGTGGTTAGACCGGCTTGGCACGGGGTACTTCCAGTGTGTCTTCGGCGAGTGAAGGGTTTAGCGAATGGCAATCGAGCACGGTCGTGCGCGGTGCCCCCGCTGCATGGCGTGGGCGCAGTACCGGTTTCTGGAACGCGATGACCACAAGCTCGAGTATCAGGTCGATTGTGATGCATGCGGAAACCTGTACTCCGAGGTGACCATCGCGTCGACCGTCACCACGTCGGCGGCATAAGCGGCCCGCTCCGCCCACTCAACGGCGCGTCGCTGCACGTCCAGCCCGCGGCCTGACCTGCCGCGTTACGAATCTCGGGCCTGGTGTAAAGTCTGGACAGCGAGCCAAGACGCCCCCACTCTGGAGCAGCGCCTAGCGCGCGCAACGCCGTGCGAAACGCGTTGAAAGGGGCGGCGTGAACGAAGTATTGGCGCGAGCCGGCATCTTCCAGGGGATCGCTCCCGATGCGGTCGAGGCGTTGGCTCGCCACCTGGAGCACGTGTCGTTTCCGCGCCGGCGCACCGTCTTCGTCGAGGGCGAGCTGGGCGATGACCTCTACGTCATCCTGTCGGGTGCGGTGAAGATCCGCCATCAGACCACAGACGGTCGCGAAACCGTCTTCGCGGTGCTGGGTCCCGGGGACGTGTTCGGTGAGCTGGCGCTCTTCGATCCCGGCCCGCGGACCTCCACGGTGATCACCCTGACCGAGGTGGAAGCGGTCAGGATGGACCGTCGCGCGTTGCGGACATGGATTGTCGAACGGCCCGAAATTGCCGAGCAGCTGCTGCGGGTGCTGGCGCGCCGGCTTCGGCATACCAACAACACGCTGTGCGACCTGATCTTCACCGATGTCCCCGCCCGGGTGGCCAAGCAAATCCTGGACCTGGCAATGCGTTTCGGCACCAGCAGCGGGGGATCGGTGCTCGTCGAGCACCACCTCACGCAGAAGGAACTCGCCCAACTCGTTGGCTCGTCGCGCGAAACCGTCAACAAAGCCCTGTCCGACTTCACCCAACGCGGATGGATCCGCCAGCAGGGCAAGGCCCTCATCATCGACCAACCCGCGAAACTGGCCCGCCGCGCCAGGGCTTAACGCCCCGCGTGCGCCAAGGGCACGGGCGCCGGCATCAGGACGATCGTCCACGCGTCCGGGTCGAGAAAGGCTATCGCCCCATTGCGGGCCCACCACGGGTTGTCGAGCACGACCTGCTCGGCTCCCGCGTCGCGGCACCTGCTCGCGACCGCTTGCTGATCGTCAGCCGAGTTGAAGTAGAACACCAGCAGGTTCTCCCGCGTCGGCGCGGTTCCGTCGATACCGTCGCGATGGGCGACGAACTCGAGGTTGTATTGATCGCCGGGCAGCCCGAACATGACGACCGCCCATTCGCCGTCATCCGCGGAATGCAGCTGGGGCAGCGACAACACGTCCCGGTAGAACCGGACTATCCGCTGCAGCTGGGCCGTGGGTCGGGCCACCCGGACCTGCACTGCGGGCAACGCCGACGGCCACGAACCGACACTAGGCATCTCAGGCATGCGGGCCCCTCTCTGGAATGCATAGACGAGTCAAACCCTAAGTGATCGACCAGAATTCAAGCAGGGTCCGCAAGGTCGCGACGAGGGGGAGCGGCTGGTCCAGCATCGGGTGGTGGCCGGCCAGGGCCAATTCCACGAACGGGCCACGCAGCTGAAGCAGGGAACGGATGCGTTCGGCCATCGCGGGAGGCACCAGCCCGGCCTCACACCGCAAATAGCCTACCCGGCAACGCATCGCGGCCAGCATGGTCTCCAGCGACTCCTCGTCGGCCGGTGTCGGTTCGAGAAATTCACCGCCGTAGATCGCCGGGTCGAACTTCCAGATCCAGCCCTCGTCGGTTTTGCGCACCGACTCGGCCGCTATGTGCTGTCGGATGTAGGGCAGGAGCAACTCCTGGGCGGGCACCGCCGTAAAGCGGGCCAGGATCTCATCTTTCGTCCGGTATTGGTTGTGCTTGTGCCTGCGCAGCCGCCCTTCCTCCGGGGCGCGCTCCCACAACGGGGAGTCGATCACCAGCATGCTGTTGATTTGGGGGCTGTAGTGCATCGCCGCCGTGGATACGACCCAACCGCCCATGCTGTGGCCGATGATGGTTGGTCGTCCGGCGGGTCCCGCGGCCGCCGCGGCCGCCATCACTTCGCTCGCCCACGTTCGCAAGTCGTAGCTGCCACGGGCTTCGCTGTCCCCGTGCCCGGAAAGATCCGGTGCGATCACCCGATGGGTTTGGAGAAAGAACGGCGCGATGTGATCCCACCAACCCGAGTGCGCTCCACCACCGTGGACGAGGACCACGGGCGGTTGATCGGCATCACCCCAGACGCGCAGATGTATGCGGCAACCGTCGACGTCCACGTCGACGTGGTCCGGCCTGTGATTCAGTGCTGCGGTGAACCAGGCTGGCGTGATCGGCATCTGGCGCGAACGGGCAAACAGTTTTCGACCTCCGAGGACTCAAACACCCTGTCGTGAAGCAGTTTCCGCTCGGTGCCGCCCACGGCGGTTCGCCCGGTTGGGCATTATGGAGTTCACGAATGCGCCTCGGCGAGCCGCACCGTGACGGTTACGCGTCCTCTTTCATCCTGCTTGGCGACGGCATGTCCAGCGCGGTCGGCCCCGTCGAGGCGCAAGGTCAGGGGTCCGCCGGTGTTCAGGAAGTTGCGCCACCACGTCTTCGCCTCGGGTATGCCGACGCCGATGACGATCTCGTTCCCGCTACGTCGATAGGACACCGGGATGCTGAAGGTGCGCCCGGAGCGTCTACCCGTGTAGGTCAGCATGGTGATGTTGCGGTTGAGCAGTCCGCCGAAGCGGCGGGAGTTGGCCAGCGCGGCTATCGGCGCATTGAAAAGGGGCGCGGCTCGCATCAGGAGGCGGCCAAGTTGTTCGGAACGCACGTGGAAAGTATCGCAGCAAACGTGGTGCCGGCCGCAGGGACAAGCGGGTAGCATCCCCGCGCAGATGCGCTAACAGCTGCCATGCACGAGGGAGGGGGCGCCGATGACTGCTCCTGTCGACCCTTCGGTACCGCCCAGCGGCGTGGGCTGCCTCGAGTGCGACGCGACCGGCGGTTGGTGGGTGCACCTGCGTCGTTGTGCGGCTTGCGGGCACATCGGCTGCTGCGACGACTCGTTCTCTCGCCATGCGACCAAGCACTGGCAGCAGACCGGGCATCCGATCATCCGGTCATTCGAGCCGGGCGAGGATTGGTTCTGGAACTACGAGGCCAACGACTACTACGAGGGTCCCGAGCTCGCGCCGCCCGAGTGCCGCCCCGAGGATCAGTCGGTTCCCGGGCCGCGCGGGCGGGTTCCACACAACTGGTTCGAGCTGCTGCGCCATCGAGACGGCTAACGCTTCGCGTGGCGGGCGTGCGGGGCCCGGTTTAGACTCTTAATCCCGCTACCACGCGAAAGGCGTTCTGTCATGCCAGAGGTCGATCTCGGCTCGCCGTTGGTATTCGCCGACCCCCTCGCGTGTGTGGCCGCCGATGCGCTTCGCTGTGGTATGCGGTTCGAGCACGGTGGTGGCCCGCAGATCCAATGGTGATTCAGGATCGGGAGAGCGCCGAGGCTGAGCAGCCGTCGGCATGGGCACCGCTCCGCAACCGCGTGTACCGCAGCCTGTTCATCGCGCAGCTGGCGTCCAACGTCGGGACATGGATGCAAAGCGTTGCGGCCCAATGGTTCTTGGTGGAAAAGCACAGTAGCGACGTCATCGTGGCGCTGGTGCAGACTGCGAGCCTCGGACCGACGCTGCTGCTAGGTCTTTGCGCCGGCGTACTCGCCGACCTGTTCGACCGGCGGCGGTTGCTCTTTGTCCTGCAGTCCTACGCGGTGCTGGTCGCCTTGGCGCTGGCAGTGCTGACCTACCTCGGGCGGATGACCCCGACGTCGCTGCTGGCGTTCACCGTGGCCATCGGTTGCGCGTCCGCACTGGCCGGGCCGGCCTGGCAGGCGATCCAGCCCGAGGTCGTCCCTCGCGCGCAGATACCGGCCGCTTCGACCCTGGGCAGCGTCGCGGGCAACGCCGCACGAGCGATCGGACCGGCGATCGGGGGTGTCGTGGTGGCCGTGTCCGGACCCGCGGCGGCCTTTGCCATCAACGCGGTGTCGTTCGCCGGAATCATCGTTGCCCTCGCCGCCTGGAAGCGGCCCAAGCAATTCGCCCCGTTGGAGCGGGAACATTTCGGCCACGCCATCCTCACCGGTCTGCTCTATGTCGACAACAGCCCCATCTTCCGCAGGATCCTGTTGCGCGCGGTGCTTTTCCTGTTTCCGGCGTCGGCCGTGCTCGCCCTGCTGCCGGTGGCCGCGGCACACCGGTGGCACCTGGGCGCCAGCGGCTACGGGGTGGCGCTGGCGGCGATCGGCTTGGGGGCGGTGCTTTCGGTGGCGTTTGCCGCACGGTTACGCCAGCAGGTTTCCGATAACGTCCTGCTGGCCGGGTCGGCCGCCGTGTACGCCTTGGCACCGCTGGCGGTGGCGTGGCTGCCGTTCGCCGCGGCGACTCCGATCTTGGTGCTGTCCGGTGCGTCATGGCTGATCACCCTGACGACGTTGAACGCCGCGGCGCAGCTTTCCCTGCCGCGTTGGGTGCGCGCTCGGGGCCTCGCGGTGTATCTGCTCGTCGCGACCGGATCTCAGGCGATCGGCTCCTACGTCTGGGGTGCGCTCGCCACGCGGGCGGGGATGCACACCGCGCTGATCGGGTCGGCGGTGGTGCTCGGCGTCGTCGCCCTCAGCATCTTCATCCTCCCGCTGCTGCCCTGCACCGGGACGCTGAGCGTCGACGTTTCCACCGCCTGGCCGTCACCCACACTGGTGTTCGAACCATGCCCGCAGGATGGGCCGGTGCTGGTGACCGTCCGCTATCAGGTTCCGCCCGCGAACCGCCACGACTTCACCGAAGCGATGCGCGCGGTCAGGCAGTCCCGCCTGCGGACCGGCGGACACAGTTGGCGCCTGTATCACAGTGTCGGACAACCGGATACGTTTCTCGAGAGGTTTACGGTGGCCTCCTGGACCGAATTCGAGCGCCAGCGCACCGAGCGCTGGCTGGAATACGACACCGAGGGTGTCACCAAGGCAATGGGTTACACCGTGGACCGCAGTCGACAGCACGAGTACTTCCTGGCGCTGCGATTACGCCGCTGAACCGCGGGGGACGGTTGGAGCGATCCCGTGAGCCTTGACGCCGCATGGGCGGCTCCGGCCGAGCACGGCTACGACGCGACGACACGAACGACATCGCGGCAAGGGCCGGCGTCCGCAAGGACGAGAACCGAATCAGGTTGCGGCGGCCAGCAAGTCGCGCACCGCATCGTCGACCGTCCCCAGCAAGTCGGGGTCGATGCCGTGACGGCCGCGCACCAGTATCGAGGCGTTGTTGGCGGGCGGCAGCCCCTCGGCAGGACTGAGCCCGTCGGGGAACTTGCCGATCATCGGCAGCAGTGCCACACCGAGCCCCGATCGCACCGCCGCGTAGAGGCCGGACAAATCACCGCACTCGGCGGCGATCTCGTACTCGATATGGTGGCCTTCCAGAATCGCGAAGGCCGGCTCACGCAATGTGCACGGCTCGGCGAAAATCACCAGCGGCAGCGGCTCTCGCGGTGAGAGCGTCAGTGTGCGCGCGGAAACCCATTGCAACTGAACAACTCCCGACGCGTTAGCGCGATCCAGACCCGCCCCGTCGAGCATGATGGCCAGATCGACCAAACCGCGGTCGATCGAATCGGCCAGCGACACGTTGCGGTCGAGCCGGAAGCGCACCCGCAGGTCGGGGAGTCGCTCGCGCAACACCCGGGACAGGCCGGCAAGCATCACATCGGCGCCGTGTTCGGTGGCGCCGATGGTCAGGACCTTGTGTTCGGTCGCACCCAGGTCATCGAGCGCGTTGTCGTGCGCCGCCAAGATCGTGCGCGCATGGCGTAGTGCCTTCTGCCCGACCTCGGTGAAGGCGACCCCCCGTCCCGAGCGTTGCACTATCGGTTCACCGACCACCGCTTCGATGCGGCGCAGATGCTGGCTGACCGCGGACTGGCTCAGGTGCAGGGCGGCGGCGGCACGGTGGAAACCGCCGCAGTCGGCGACGGCGACGAGGCTGCGCAGCGGCGCGATATCGAGCACCTGGGGCATAGCCGCACTGTAATCCGATCAATCAAACTAATCAATAATCGGCAACCAAGTCGCGAATAAGCATGCCCTGCCGGGGGAGCGATAAGGTCTCGCGATCAATCGTGATCGCCAATAATCGTTGGACTGCGTCGGTCGTTCAAGCCAACATGGGTGGCATGCCTCTGCCCCGCATGCCAGTCACCACCGCCACGGCGGTGACCTTCTTCTACGCCCTCGGATACCCGATCGGCACCCTGGCCGTAACCGCCATGACGCCGATGGCCGCGCTGGTGCTGCGATTCAGTTTGGCCGCGACGATCCTGGCGATCTGGTCGATCGTGGCCAGGGCCGGCTGGCCGCGCGGAGCGCAGTTCGGCCACGTCCTGGTCACGGGTCTGCTGATCCAGGGCGTGCAGTTCTGCTGTTTGTACGAGGCCGTTCAGCTCGGGGCGCCGGCGGTGCTTTGTGCGGTGGTGATTGCGATGAATCCGGTGGCCACCGCGATCCTGGCGACGACGTTCCTGCGGGAGCCGCTCGGCGTCCTGCGAGTGGTTGCGCTGGCGCTCGGCGTCGTCGCGGTGCTGGCCGCCTGTTCCCGAAGGCTGATGAGCACCCACGGCGTCGATCCGGTCATCGTGTTGCTTGTCGTGGGACTGCTTGGACTTTCGGCGGGCGGCGTGTATCAGCAGCGGTTCTGCACCGGCGTCGACTTCCGGGTGATGAGTGCCATGCAGAATGCCGTCGGGTTGATACCCGCCGCGGCGTTCGCGATCGTCACGCCGTTCACCGTCCACGACGGCGTCAAGGCGGTGATCGCGGTCAGCGGCATGGTCCTGCTGAACGCCACGCTCGCGGTGAGCCTCTACGTGCGGGCCATCAATACCCACGGTGCAACGGCGGTGGCGATGCTGTTCGCCGTCATTCCCGCCGTGGCCGGAGTGTTGTCGTGGATGATCCTGGATCAACGTCCCGATGCGGGGATCGCGGTCGGCCTGGTGCTGGGAGGGCTCGCGTGCTGGATCAACACCCGGGCATCCGGCCGGCGCCGACCAGCGAGGGTGGGCGCGCCCACCGCGAGGCTGCCGCAGGGCGAGTTGCAGGACGCGCCGCGCTGAGGCAGCGAGCGCGCGCCTTGGGCGCAGCGGCATTGCCGATAGCTCGTCGACCGTCCGTTCATCCGATGTTGCCCGTCTGTGACAATGCACCCTGCGGGTTATGCAACGGAGGCATGGGTGAACTTTGGCAGGGGGCGTCGTCCAGGATCACGGTGGGTCGCGGCGGTGGTGGCAGCCTTTGCATCGGCAGCCGCGTTCACGTGCCCTGCCGTTGCCCACGCGGACGCGCAACTGTGCGACCCGGCGAGCGTCGACACCAATCAAATGTGCCACTTCGACGCCTCGGCTCCACTGTCGGACATCAGCATGGTGTTTCCGGCCAACTATCCCGACGAGCAGACGATGATCGGCTATCTGACCAAGGTCAACGACGACTTCGGCAGCGCGCGCGGACCGGTGAACGCGCTGAAATCGCCGACAGCGCTGAAGGTTACCGGTACCCGGTACAGTTCGGGTCCCCCGGCCTCCGGCACCCAGTCGGTTGTCACCGAGATCTATCAGAATCTCGGCGCCGCCCACCCGTTGGTGTGGTACAGATCCTTCAACTTCAACCTGGCCAACCAACAACCGATCACCTTCGATGCGTTGTTCCGGCCGGGAAGTCAACCGCTGCAAACGATCTTGCCGGTCGTGCAGAAGACCCTGGCCGACCGGTATCGGGCGAAGGTGTCGATTCCGCCGGCCACCGGGCTCCAGCCGACCAACTACCAGAGTTTCGCGATCACCAATGACGCGATCGTGTTCTTCTTCGATCAGAACGCGCTGCAGCCGGCGATGGAAGCGACGCAAGTGTCGGTGCCGCGCAATGCGATCGCGTCGATGATCAGTCCCGAGATCGCGTAGCCGGATAACCCACCCGCGGGAGGCGTCATGACAGCCGGCGACCAGCAGGCCGACGAGCAAGCCATTCGGGCGCTCATCGATCGACAGGTAATTGCCTGGGCCGCAGGCGATCCCGCGGGCTACGCGAGCGTGTTCACCACCGACGCCGACTACATCACCTTTCTGGGCGGCCGTCACGTCGGACGCGATGCCATCGCGGCATCGTATGTTCCGCTCTTCAGGAAGCTGCTCAACCGAACACAGCTGCGAGTAGACATCGTCGGGGTCCGATTTCTCACACCCGACGTTGCGCTGATCCACGCGAACGCGTCGGTGGTCAGAGCGGGACGACGGCGCAGTCGCCGCAACGCCCGCGTGAACACCAGCGTGGCCGTACGGGCGGACGGTCGCTGGCAACTCGTCGCCTCGCAGAACACCGCACACCGGTGGATCGCCGAAAAGCTCATGGCTAAATTCTTTTCCTGAAGCATCGCCGCCCGACTAGCGTTGTGTGGTCATGAGGGTGCGAATGGCCACGGCGGCCGACGCGAACGCGGTCGCGGAGATCTATCTGCCCTACGTGCGCGACACGGCGATCTCCTTCGAGGCGACGCCCCCAGGCGCCGACGAGATGCGCTCCCGGATGACGAGGACGCTCGCGCGGCTGCCCTGGCTGGTCGTGGCCGACGGTGATCGAGTCAAGGGGTTCGCCTACGCGAGTCCGCACCGCGCGCGTGAGGCATACCGCTGGTCGGTCGACGTCTCGTTGTACCTGGACGCATCGATTCACCGCCGAGGCCACGGCCGCCGGCTTTACGTAGCGCTATTCAATGTGCTTGTCGCGCAAGGCTATGTCAACGCGTATGCGGGCATTGCGTTACCCAACTCCGCCAGCGTCGGCTTGCACGAAGCGCTGGGTTTCACCCCGGTTGGCACCTTCCGCAGCGTCGGTTTCAAACACGAAACGTGGTGGGACGTCGGCTGGTGGCATCGCCGGCTGGTCGAACCGCCCCCCGCACCGCCGGAGCCGATGGCCTGGTTCCAACTGCCCGATCACGCCCTCGACACCGCCCTCGCCGCACCCACGGACAGCGGTTTCACCGGAGGATGCGCTCGATGACCCCGCTGCTGTGGGACCAGCACACGTGTCCACCGCTCAAGGCGGTCGCCGACCACCACGGCCTCGAGTCGACTCTAGGGCAACAGCTTCAAGGCAGATCGACCTTGCTGGCCAGCCAGCGGCCGTCCACCTTCTCCATGGTCACCTTGACGCGGCTGCGATCCAGCTGAGGGGCCGGGGCGGCCCCATTGCTCACCGACTGGTCGACGAACAGCACCACGTCCACCTTGTCTTCGGTGGCGGACTGGACCGCGGCCTCGATCACACTCCCATGCGCCGCCGCCTTGTTGTCGATGAGCGTCTGGCGCAGCTGGGCGCTGGATTTGGTGTACATGTCCTTGAATTCACCGGTCGACCCGTCGAGGACGTCGGTGAAGTTCTTGTCGATTGCATTGGTGTCCACACTGGTGAGCGTGAGAACGTACTTCTTGGCCGCAGCCAGTGCCTGGGCGGCCGCGACCTCCCGCTGGTGGTGCTGAAACAACAGCCAGCTTTCATAACCCGAACCCGCGATCAAGACGGCCAGCACGGCCGCGGCGGTCCAGCGAACGGCGTTGAACCGGCGAGGCTTTCGGGCATCCGGGCGCACCTCGTCCGCGAGCTCCTGGTTGTCGCCCGCCGTGTCGGGCTCGGCGGTCTCCTCGGCGTCGTCGCTCGTGTCGGGTGATACGTCGGCCGGCGTCACATCGCCGCCGGACTCGTCGGCATCGGCGCCCGTGGGCGCCGGTGGATGCGTCGCGTCATTGCCGATATCCGCCACGGCGAGGCGAAAGCGGCTTACCAACCACGTTCCCGGGTTGCCGACTGGTCGTAGTGCTGGGCGGTGATTCATCAGTTGCACGCGCCGGAGTCGCGAAGCGCGTTCGCCCAGCCGGTGGCCGAGACGATGTTCGCGTGGGTGACTCCTGACGGATCCTTTCTCTTGATGCTGTCGCTGATGCGCGACAGTTGAAATGCCAAGTGCGTCATCGATTCACCGCCGTAAACCGGCGAGTACGGTCCGAAGTTGTCGGGCTGGTTGGTAATGATCAGTGGCTTGACTCGAGGCGCCAGGAACGCCGTCGACTGGTCGATGTTGGCGACCACGGCGCGGGCGTATCCCTGCACGCCGCCGACCGAGTAATCGTCATGCCGGTCGCCGAGGTAGCGGTTGAAGTCGTTGATCTGGTCCATCAGCGGTTCGAACTGCGCCTTGAACCACTGGCACGAGTCCGACATTCCGCCGATCATCTCCGGTGTCACCCGTGCGGTGAACGTGTTGTACGGCCAGATGTCGAAGTTCGGCGACCATTCACTGGGCGCGGGCGTGAAAACCGGCAATGGCGGCGGGGGCTGGCCGGCATCGGCGGCGGCATATCCGGACAGCGAGATGGCAACGGCCAGTGCTGGACCGGCGCACGATAGGCCGCCACCTGCTCGTCGCAACCTCGTCAGATTCATCCGCTCTTCCCCAGGAATACGATATCCCGCGGTCACCGAATACCGAACCACTATCTCATTGCCAAACGATCATTAACATCAGCGCCATGGTAGGGGATCTTCTCGCGAAGCCCGCGATGCGTCAAGGGGCCATTACCAGGCGAAGCAGCGGGATGACCACGGGTCACCGTGGGAGAACGCGTCCCGACGTGGCGGCGAAGGCGACGCAGTCGACGGAGTCGGATCTTTCGCAGAAGCCGAGCAGCGGTTAACATAGCCGCCCGTGGGGGCACAGCGACCGTTCACCGATGACCGAGCGTCCGAGGGCGTGGCCACTATCCAGGAGTGGTCCGCGGGGTACGTTGTGCGGCACCCCCTGGCCTCACTCAACACCCTCGGCGAGCAGTACATCCTCGCGCTGCGCACCATCGAGTACTGCATGGTCGACCTGTTCACCGGGCGCTTCCAATGGGCCGAGTTCATCCGCCAGGGCGCGTTCATGGCCGCCACGGCGGTGCTGCCGACGGTGCTGGTGGCGCTGCCGATCGGGGTGACCCTGTCCATCCAGTTCGCCCTGCTGGCCAACCAGGTCGGGGCGACGTCACTCGCCGGAGCGGCCAGTGGGCTCGCGGTGATTCGCCAGGCCGCCTCGCTGGTGGCCGCGGTCCTCATGGCGTCCGCCGTCGGGTCCGCGATCACCGCCGATCTCGGTTCCCGCACCATGCGCGAGGAGACCGACGCCATGGAGGTGATGGGTGTTTCGGTTATTCGCCGCCTGGTGGTGCCGCGCTTCGCCGCGGCCATCATGGTCGGCGTTGCCCTGACCGGAATCACTTGCTTCGTCGGGTTTTTGGCCAGCTACCTGTTCAACGTCTACTTCCAGCGCGGCGCGCCCGGGAGCTTCGTGGCGACCTTCTCGTCGTTCGCCACCACCGAGGACATGGTCGTAGCGTTGCTCAAAGCCGTCATCTACGGCGCCATCGTGGCGGTAATCGCCTGTCAGAAAGGGCTTTTCACCAAGGGCGGTCCGGCGGGCGTCGCGAATTCGGTCAACGCCGCCGTGGTGGAATCGATTCTGGTGCTGATGATCGTCAACGTCGGGATCAGCGAGCTGTACAACGCGTTGTATCCCAGGACCGGGTTGTGACATGACGGCGTCCGCCTATGTCCCCACCTTGGCCCGCCCCTTTGTCGGCGCCTACCGGGCCGCGGCCGCCCCGACAATGCGGCTGGGGCACATGCTGGTGTTCTTCGTGCGGGCCGTGCTCGCCGTGCCGTCCGTGCTGCGGCAGTACCGCACGGAATTCCTGCAACTGCTGTCCAACATCGCCTGGGGCAACGGCTCGATCGTGGTCGGCGGCGGCACGGCTGGCGTCGCGGTGGTGCTCGGCTTCACCGCTGGCGCTCTGGTCGCCGTGGAGGGATACAACTTCCTCAATCTGCTCGGCTTGGGCCCCGCGACCGGCATCATCTCATCGCTGGTCAACACCCGCGAGCTGGCGCCGATCATGGCTTCGCTGGCCTTCGCGATGCAGGCTGGCTGCCGCTTCACCGCGCAGCTGGGTGCCATGCGCATCGCCGAAGAGATCGATGCCCTGGAATCGTTGGCCATCCGCCCCATCCCGTTCCTGGTCACGACGCGGCTGATGGCCTCTGTCATCGCGGTCATCCCGCTTTACATCGCGTGCCTGGCGGTGACGTACCTGACGTGTCAGGTGGTCGCCGAGGTGATCAGCGGTGGCTCCATCGGTCCGTACCTGCACTACTTCACGATGATGCTGAATGCCAAGGACATTGCCTATTCCGTGCTCAAATGCGTTGTCTTCGTGTGGCTGTCCTCCACCGTGCAGTGCTACTACGGCTTCTATGCCGCGGGCGGGCCCGAGGGCGTGGGAGTGGCCGCCGGGCACGCCATGCGGGCCAGCATCACCGTCGTGATCATGGTCAACATGTTGCTCACCATGGCGCTGTGGAGCATCGACGCCGGCGCGAGATTCGGTGGCTGAATGCCGAATTCGCTAGATTTCGACGGCCGGGGACCCTCCGATCACCAGCTGCTGGCCATGGGCGCCACGGTGCTGCTGATCGCGGGACTCATCACGGGCGCCCTCTTGTTGAAATCCACCGGAAAACTCAATGACTACGTCCGCGTGGTCGCCGAGCTGACGAACGTGGGCGACGGCCTGCCCGCCCGCTCGGACGTGAAGTATCACGGGCTGCTCGTCGGCGCCGTCGACAACGTCGTCCCGGCGGCATACGGCAAACCCAACTATGTGCAGATCAACCTCAAACCCGAATACGCCAAGGACATTCCGGGCGCGGTGACCGCGCGCGTGGTGCCCAGCAATGTGTTCGCGGTGTCGTCGGTGCAACTCGTCGACGGCGGACCAGGTTCGAGCATCCGCAGCGGGGCGCGGATCCCCGAAGACCAGCAGCTTTCGACGGTGATCTTCCAGACGACGATCAGCAAGCTGCGTGACATCCTCGCCGCAACCGGCCGGGGCCGCGAGGACCACAGCGTGGGACTTCTGGCCGCCGTGGCGGCCGCCACCAACAACCGCCGGAGTGCGCTACTCACCGCCGGCGCGCAATTGACTCGCGTGCTCGACGAGCTCAACTCCATCGTCGCCACCGATCCCGGGCCGACCACGGTCTCCGCGCTGTTGGATGCCACCCGGGGTCTGCAGTCCACGGCACCCGAGCTTGTCGATGTGCTGCATGATGCGGTCAAACCGATGCAGACGCTGGCCGAAAAGCGGGAGCAATTTCGCTCGCTGGTCACCGGTTCACATCACACCATCGGGGTCAACCGCCAAGCGTTCGACAACCACACCGATCAGCTGATCGAGATGACACAGAACCTCACACCGGTCCTGGGCGTATTCGCCTTGCACAGCGACAAGTTCGTGCCCATCTTCACTCGATTGAACCGGTTGTCCGACAAGTTCTTCGAAGAGGTATGGGATCCCGAACTCGACACCGGAAACATGCGGGTCAATCTGGCGCTGACACCGAGCTACACCTACACCCGCGCCGACTGCCCGCGGTACGGCCAGTTGCTGGGGCCCAGCTGTTATACCGCCCCGACCATCGCGGTCCGGCCCGACCTGCCCGAGGTTCTGCTACCGCAGAACTATCACCCGCCAGCGGATCTGGCGCCGCCCCCGGGCACCCAGGTTGGGCCCGACGGCAACCTCGTTCCGGTCGGACCGCCCCCGTACAACCCGAACCCCAGCCTGCAAGACCCCAACCCGCCCTTACCGTGGTGGCCGTGGCCCATCGGTCCGGCGCCCCGGGTCCCGGGAACCGCCGATCCCGATGACGCGCCGCCGCCTCCGCCGGGGCCGAACCCCGGCCCACCCGGCGCGGTCGCGCCGTCGGGATTCGGCGGCAACGTCGGACCCGTTGGCAGCCAACACGAACGCGACCAGCTGGGCTTGATCACCGGGCAGGGACGCTCGGCGTCGGTGGCGACCCAACTGCTGCTCGGCCCGGTGGCGCGCGGTACGTCCGTCTCGTTGAAACCCGCGCAACCACAACCGGTAGGCGGGCCGAAGTGAAGGTACGGGGGCCGTTGATCGGGCTGTCGATCTTCATGGCGATCGCCATCGCCGTGACGTGGATGGTGTACGCCACCCTCCGGCGTGACGTGGCCGGTCCGACCACGCCGTACGCGGCGATGTTCACCGACGTCTACGGATTGCGCATCGGTGACGACGTCCGAATGGCCGGCGTGCGTGTCGGGCGCGTCGAAAACATCGAGCTCACCGGCAAACTGGCGAAGGTCTCGTTCATCGTCGAAAACGATCAGCATCTCTACGAGAACACCGTGGCATCGGTGACCTACCAGAACATCATCGGCCAGCGGTACCTGGGCCTGTCGCTGGGCGAGATCGGCAACAGGGCAACACTTTCCGCAGGAAGCGTGATACCGGTGCAGCAGACGGACCCCTCGTTTGACGTCGGCAAGCTGCTCAACGGTTTCGAGCCGCTGTTCACCCTGCTCAACGCCAAGGACGCCGACGACCTCACCAAGGGCGTCCTGCAGTCGCTGCAAGGCGATCAGGCATCGATCCCGCTACTGGTGCAGCAGACCTCGACGATCACCCGAACGCTGTCCGCCCGCGATCAATCCCTGGGCGATCTGATCAGCAACCTCACGAAGGTCACCGACACCGTCGCCCGCGAGAACGACGACCTCGACCGTGCACTCGACCAAACCCGCGATGCGGTGGCCAATTTTGACAACCGCCGCGCGGGGCTACAGGACTCGGTGGGTTCGATCGCTCGGGTGACCCGTCGGCTCTCGGCGATCGCCGACGACGTTGACCCGTCGTTGAACGAACTGATCACCCGAGAGCCCGGGTTCAGCAAGCACATGGTCGGCATCGAACCCCAGCTGGCCTTCACCGGAGACAACCTGCCGCTGCTGCTCAAGGGTTTCGCGCGCGCCGTCAGCGAGGGCTCCTACGGCAACGCCTACGCGTGCGACCTGAACGCGACCGGCTTCTTCCCGGGGCTCAACGACATCACGACATTCATCGTCAACGCGGCCACCCCCGGCAACGCCTACCCGATCACCACAAAGAACATGGGGTGGCATACCCCGCGATGCAGGAACATGGCCAATGGCTGACTCGCTCAGGGCCCGGTGGTCGCGGCGTCGTCCGCTCGAGTCATACAACAGGACCTGGCTGGGGCTGGCGGGATTGGCGCTGGTCGCCGTCCTCGTCGCGGTGTCGCTGGGAATCAAGCTGCTCGGCATCGGCTACACCCACTACACCGCCGAATTCCTGCAGGCCGCCACGCTTCGACCCGGCAACCCGATCACCGTCGCCGGCATCGAGGTCGGACACGTCACCAGCATGAAGCTCGACGGCGATCACGTCGAAGCCGGACTGAGCGTGCGCGACAACATCACCCTCGGCAAGAACACCCGCGCGGTGATCAAGGTGATGACCATCCTGGGTTCGCGCTACCTCGAGCTGGTTCCCGACGGCCCGGGCTCGCTGCCGGCCAGGACGATCAGCCTGAGCCACACCGAGGTGCCCTACGACCTGCAGTCACTACTCGAGGACGCCACCACCACGTTCGAGCAGGTCGATTCCGACCAGTTCGCGCAGTCGCTCGCGGTGCTGGGCAAGCAGCTTGGCGGCGTACCGCCACTGATACCGCAGGCCGTCGCGAATCTGCAGACCCTGTCGACCATCACCGCGGACCGTCGGGGCCAACTCGGCACGCTACTGAAAAGCACTCAGCGAGTAGTCAATACCCTGCGGCGCCAGCAGACCAACATCGGCCATCTGATGGATCAGGGCCAGGATCTGCTTGGGCACCTGGTGGCCCGGGAGGCCACCTTTCACGCCATGTTCGCCGGACTGACGGACCTCGTCGACCAGCTCGACAAGATCGTCGTCAACAACCGGCCGCTGCTCGACGAGCTGTTCGCAAACCTGCACCAGCTGACGAACATGGTCGGCCAGCACGACGACTTGCTGCGAAACCTGTTGCAAGTCGCCCCCGTGGCCCTGCGCGGTCTGACCAACGCGACCGGCTATGGGCCGGTCGTCGAGTTCAACCTTCCCAATGGTCTCGCCATCGATTCATGGATGTGTGCCATCAGCGGTCGCGCCAAAGAGTTCAAGATGATCCAGTACTTCAAGGACTGCAAATGACCACCGGCAGGCGCAAACTCATCGCCGTAAGTGTCGCGGTCGCGGCGCTGGCCGCCATCGCCGTAGGGCTGGTCGGCCACTACGTGAAGTCGCGCCTGGACACCATGACGGTGATCGCGCAATTCGACAGCGCCGCTGGGCTTTACGAGGGGAACGTGGTGGCGGTGCTGGGCATGCCGGTGGGTAAGGTCAGCAAGGTCACGTCCAAGGGCAGCTACGTCGAGGCCGAGTTGACGGTGGACAAGAAGGTCAAGATCCCGGCGGCCGCCCGCGCCGTCACCATCACGACCTCCATCCTCACCGACCGGCAGGTGGAACTCACTCCGCCCTACCGAGGCGGCCCGGTGCTGAAGAACCACGACACGATCGGACTCACCCGAACCAAGACGCCGGTGGCTTTCGACCGCGTGCTGGACATGCTCGACAAGGTGTCCAAATCGCTGAAGGGCGACGGAAGGGGTGGGGGCCCCGTCGCCGACCTCAGTGACTCCGCGGTCGCCATCACCGACGGCAACGGCAAGAAGATCCTGTCCGCTCTCGACCAACTCTCCAACGCCCTGCGGCTCAGCTCCGAGCGGGGCGGGACCACCCGCGAGCAGTTGACCACGATTATCACCGACCTCAGCTCGATCACCGAGGCCGCCGCCCGCAACGACACCAAAGTGCGTCAATTCGGCTCGACCACACGCCAACTCAGCCAGATGCTCGCCGACGAGAAGTTCGGCACCGGCGCCACCGGACGGACCATCAACCGCATCCTCGAGGAAGTCACCACGCTGATCGAGCAGAACCGGGACAACCTCAAGCAGGCGGTCCGCAACGGCGACACCGTCGCCAAGACGATCGTCGAGGACCAGCGCGGAGTGTCCGAGATGCTCGACGTGCTCCCGATGACACTGGAAAACCTCTACAACACCGTCGATCGGAACAACGGCGCGATCCGCGTGCACGGGCTGCTGGACAAGGCCCTCACCGACAGCCAGTCCGCCAAGGAGCTCTGCAATCTCATGCACTTGCGTCAACTCGGTTGCAGCACAGGCACACTGCAAGACTACGGACCCGATTTCGGCCTGACCTACATTCTCGACGGCCTCTCGGCGATGGGGCAGTAGCGATGAACGTCGTCAAGCACAAATTGGTAGTGGCGCTCAGCGCAGCCATGGTCAGTTCCGGGTGCGCCACCAACGGGCTATCCAGCCTGCCGCTGCCCGCGCCGGGGATCGGCAATGGCGGATACCTGCTCAACGCGGTCTTCTCCAACGCGCTGAACCTTCCAGCCCATGCGAAAGTCAAACTCGCCGGCGCCGACGTCGGGCAACTCGAATCGATGGTCGCGCGCAACTACACCGCGGTCACCACCCTGCGCATCATGGACGGCGTGCGGGTGCCGGCCGGCAGCACCGCAGAACTGCGATCGGCGACACCGCTCGGCGACGTGTTCGTCGCCATCAAGCCACCGACCCCGATGGATCCCCGCGCGCCGCTGCTGAAAAGCGGCGACACCATCGGGCTGCCTGCGACCCGTGCCGCCGCCACCGTGGAAAGCGTGCTGAGCTCGGCCGCGCTGCTGGTCAACGGCGGCGCGGTCCGCAACTTCACCAACATCGTCAACGGCGCGGGCAAGGCGACCGGTGATCAGGGACGCGCGTTCGGCGACTTGATCAACCGGACCAATCTGCTGTTGAGCAAGCTCAATTCGCGCTCCGAGCAGATCGATGCGGCGGTGACCGAAACGGCCGAACTCGCCGACCGGCTGGATCAGAAGAACCAGGCGCTCTCCGAAATCCTGCAAGCCGTCGGCCCGGCAACCAACGTGTTGTCCAGCAACGCCGACGAAATCGCCGACGTGGTAGACGAACTCGGCGCCACGACCCATCAGCTGTCCAAATTCCCGTCGATCGCGGGCACCGACAAGACGGGCCGCAGCGTAATAAAGGACGCCAACACGATCGCCGCCGCATGGAACGACGTCGTGTTGAGCCCCGATACCAGCCTCGCCGGCCTCAACAGGCTGATTCCGCCGTTCGTGAAAGCCACGCCCAGCGACGCGATTTCGGTGCGCGGCAGCTTCGACCGGCTGGTGATGGGCTCGCGGCCGGGTACCGGGGCGGAGACGGGGGGATTCAAGGGTGATCCCGTGTTCCACGGACCGATGCGCCGCGACTGGAACTACATGATCGGGTCCATCAAATACGTCCTGTGGCGCCTACAGGAACGGGTCGTCGGCCGCGGCCCGCAGACACCGATGGGCCAAAGCCCTTGGACGCCGGTCGGTCCGCCGCTTCCACCGGCACCCGCCGGTCAAGCGCCGCCGGATCCCATGATTCCGGAACCACCGCGGTGATCGACACCCTCGGCCGGTTCATCGTCGCCGCGGTCAAAGCGGGACACCGGCGGCGCGCGTGGCTGTCCGGCCTTGCCCTGGCTCTGACCCTCGTCGTCGGCGTGACCTACCTGGCGATCGGGGCGCTGCGGATCAACCCCTTCGAGTCGACCTACCGGGTCACCATCCGGCTGCCCGAATCCGGTGGGCTGCTGGCCAATCAAGACGTAGCGGTCCGGGGGATCCGGGTCGGGCGCATCCAATCGCTGCGGCCCGTACCCACCGGCGTCGAGGTGATCGCGAATATCAATGCGAATACCAGGATCCCCGCCGCCAGCCCGGTCCGGGTTTCCGGATTGTCCCCTGCGGGCGAGCAGTACATCGATTTCGAGCCCGCATCCAACGCCGGCCCGTTCCTGTCGAACGGCAGCGTGATCGGCCCACAGCGCACGACCACGCCGATTCCGCTGTCGCAAGTGCTCGCCGACGCCGACGGCCTGCTGGCCCAAACCGACCCGAAGAAGCTCGAAACCGTCAAGCGCGAACTGAGTTTGAGCAAGGATGGGCCGCAGAAGCTCACCGACATCATCGACGGCGCCACCTTCCTGCTGTCGACGATGGACCCGGTGCTGCCGCAGACCGTGACCATGCTCAAGACCAGCCGGGTGGTCCTGACGACACTGTCGGACAAGAACGCCGGGTTGGGTGCGACGTCCCGCAATATCGGGGACCTCATGACCGGCGTGAACAAGATGGACGGCGGCTACCGCAGATTCGTCGATCGAACCCCGCACGCCCTGTCCTCGGTGGACAACCTGTTCGACGACAACTCCGACACCATGGTCGGGTTACTGGCCAATCTGGTCACCACCGCGCGGATCGTCTATCTCCGCGTGCCGGCGCTGAACGCGGTCTTCCCCGACTACCGCGGCTCGACACTCGAGGCCCTGATGACGACCATGCACGAGCATGGGCTGTGGGCGACCGCCGACATCTACCCGCGTTACACCTGCGATTACGGCACCCCGCGGCGGCCGTCGTCATCGGCGGACTACCCCGAGCCCTTCCTGTACACCTACTGCCGAGACGACGACCCCCAGGTATTGATCCGGGGCGCCAAGAATGCGCCCCGACCGGGCGGCGACGACACCGCGGGGCCGCCCCCCGGCGCCGACCTCGGCCAGACCGCCGATCCAACACCCAAGGGACGCTTCACCATTCCCACGCCCTACGGCGGACCGACCCTGCCGATCGAACCGCCCCACTAAGCCCACGAGCCCTTCACCACCGCAAGGAGACACCGCCGTGACACTAACCGCCGACCACGACTGCAGTACGAGCGAAGACACCGAGACCCCGCCTGACGACCAGCCGGAAGCCTCCGCGAACGCCGACGGGCAGGACGCGAAAGGCCGCACCTGGCGATGGAAACGTCGGGGCCGCATCGCGGTTGTCGCCGCCGTCTACGCCGGGGCGTTCGTCCTCGCCGGTGGGTTGGGCTGGAAGCTGTGGGACGAGCACGCGGTGGACCAGGCCGGGCAGGCGGCCCAGCGGACCGCGATCGACTACGCCCAGGTGCTCACCAGTATCGACTCCAGCCAGGTCGACCAGAACTTCTCGGCCGTACTCAACGGGGCCACAGGCGATTTCAAGGAGACGTACACCAAAGCCAGCGCCCAGCTTCGGCAACTGCTCATCGACAACAAGGCCGCAGCCCATGGCACCGTCGTGGATTCGGCGATTCAATCGGAGAGCAAAACCAAGGTGGTGGTGTTGTTGATGGTCGACCAAACCGTCAGCAACGCCGTGCGGCCCGACGGTCGGGTTGACCGAAGTCGGATGAAGATGACGATGGAAAACGTCGGCGGCCGCTGGCTGGCCAGCAAAGTCGAACTACCCTAGGGCGTTTCGGTCATGCGGTTGATTCGAGTCTCGGCCGGTGCGGCGCTGGTGGCCGCCGCGGTGTTGAGCGCACCGGCGGCATCGGCCTCGGCGCAGTCGTTTTGCGGCGAGCTCGGCGGCGATTGGGACGGGCAGTACTGCCACACGTCGGTGTTGTCCGAGCGAAAGGCGGTCCGCGACATCAAGATGGCGTTGCCCGGCGACCTGGTCGAGAACCCCACCAGTGGTCCACCCATCCGTGAATACCTGCGGAATTTGATGAACAACTGGCGCACCAAGGGCGCATCAATGGTCCAAGACAGCTGGGGCGAGGAGAACTATCAGGTGTTCACCCATGGGCGCGCGCTCAGCGTGGCCTTCCACGAGGACTACCACGCCGACGGCCCGGCATTCAACAACGCCTATCGCACGTTCACCTTCGACATGGCCGGCGGTAGGCGGTTGCAGCTGGCCGACATCACCAAGCCGGGCCTCGACCCGCTGACCGCAATTCCACCGTTGGCCGAGCCGTCCATCCAGGACGCGCTCGACCATGCCGCATGGCAACACAATCCGGGAACGTATCCGTTCACCCTCGATCGGTGGACACCGGACAAGGTCTTCTCGGGCGGCTACAAAGCCTGGGCGCTCACGCCCGACGAGCTGGTGCTGTACATGCCGGACTACCCGGTGGGACACGACTCGCCTATCCAGTACGGCCAATCGGAGCAATGGTCCATGGACGGAGGGGCCGTCGAGCCACACATTCCGCTCAGCGCACTGAGCTCGGTCCTGCGCCCGGAATTCGGCGGGGCGTAGCGGGGATAGACGTCTGATGACCTCGGGTAGGACGCCGCGCCCAGCGGCGCGCGGGAGGCTTGCCGGCTCCGCGATACCGCTTGTCGACCGATCGCCCCGACGGCCGCTGCTGCGGCTACGGTGATCTGTATGCCATCGGCTAGCCGCTCCTCCGCAGATCAAGTAAAGCGGCGCCCGAAGGACCGCAAGATCCAAATCGCCCGCGCCGCCACCGATGCATTCAGCGAGTTGGGCTACCACGCGGTCAGCATGGAAAACATCGCGGCGCGGGTCGGGATCTCCGCGGCCGCGCTGTACCGCCACTCGCAGGGCAAGTACGACCTGTTCCGCGAAGTCTTCTTGGCGCTGGGACAGCAACTGGTCGACGCCACTGCGTTCGCTGATGACCTGCCCGCCGATGGCGATCCCGAAGAGCAGCTCAGCGCCCTGGTCGGTGCGCTGATCGACTCCACGATCGTCAACCGCACCGCCGGCGGACTGTATCGCTGGGAGGGCCGCTACTTACGTGGCGACGATCAACACGCCCTGGCCGAACAGATCAAACTGATCAACCGGCGCCTGCAGCGTCCACTGATGAGGCTTCGCCCGAAACTCACGTCGCGGCAACGCTGGATCCTGTCGGCGGCCACCCTGAGCGTAATCGGCAGCATCACCGACCATCGGTCGCGGCTGGGCAATTCCGAGATCCGCGCGGCGCTGGCGGACATCTCGGCCGCGGTGTTGCGGGCCGACTTGCCAACCCAGCGCGGTCGCGGATCCGAGCAGCCGCGCACGGTGACGCTGACCAGCGCAGCCGGAACCTATGAACTTCTGTTGCACGAATCGATGCGCCTGTTCAACGAACGCGGCTATCGCGAGACCGGGATGGAAGACATCGCGGCGGCGGTGGGCATCCCGGTTGCCAGCATCTATCAGTACTTTCCGGGCAAGGCCAACATTCTGGCCGTCTATTACCGGCGTGCTGCCGACCAACTCTCCGGCGACCTGTCCAGCATCTTGGCCACCAGCGCCGACCCGGAACAGGCGCTCGCACAACTCATCGAGGCCTACGTCAGCCGCTCGTTCGCCAACCCCGAATTAGCCTGCGTCTACTACACCGAGCGGCACAACCTGCCCGACACCGACGCGGTACTGCTGTACAACATTCAGCGTTCCACCGTCGAATCCTGGGCCAGCCTCGCCGTCGCGGCCAGGCCGGAGCTCACGCTCGGCCGCGCGCGATACGCCGTCCACGCCGCGTTCGCCCTCGCGGTGGACACCGGCCGACTCGTCTACCCCGACGCCAGCGCGGCCGCCGGACTCACGGTGCGCCGCCTGATGGAGGTCACGCTGCTGGGACGACCGGTCGCAGCGCCTCGGAGCGCGCCACGCGGTGGCCGGCAGCGCCGCTGACATGCCGTTGCGGAAGCCCCGGCAAAGAATCTTCCCGCACTTGCTTCTTGGAAACAAACCGCTGCGATGCATCGAGCGCGAGCCGAACGCCCCTTTGCGCCACCATATCTGAGCGTTCGGCTGCTGCGTGACTGCGCCGCCGAATCGAGCGCAGCACTACCGAATCGCACGAATGGGCATTAACATGTATGGGTCTAGTCCGCACGCCGGGACGCGGTGGGTCCTTAGCACTTCGGTGTAGGTCGGCTTCGAACCCGGCAGCACCCGCGCGAAAGGCATGCCCATGCTCAGCAGGATCCGCTCAGTCCTGGAGTACCAACTGACCATCGCCGAGCTGCTGGGCCTGGGGATCCTGCTGGGGACGCCGTACCTGATCGTCGGCGTGATCTGGTCGAGCACCCACACCCAGCATCTGCACGACATGCACGGCGTCGACCTGGTGGTCTCATTCCTCGGCTCGATCGTCTCTTGGCCGGTGCTGCTTTTCGCCAACGTCTGCATGACCTAAGGGGGGCGCATGACCAACCGCGGGCCGCTGGTCGTCTCCGCTGCCGTGGTGTTGCTGGCCGGGGGGCTCTTCGCGCTGTACCTGCCGGTTTTCATCGACGCCTACGATCAGTTCGGCTGGCAAGTCAAGTGCGGCAGCGGCTTTGTCACCGATCTGGCCCAGGCGTCCAGCGCGGTCGGCGTGGGCGGCAAGTATGTCGACCAGTGCGATCACGCGCTCCTGATCCGGCGGTTATGGGCGATTCCCGCGGCGGCGCTGGGCGGATTGACGTTGACGTGGCAGGCGGGCGTGGCGCTTGCCCACGACTACCGGCGGTCCACACCGGCGGTCCGGCAAACTGAACTGCCTTGTCTCTAACGGGCTTTCGCCGAGCCAAGGTTGAGGCAACTAGCGGGTGCTCTCGTCCGGTAGGTCGTGCCGGGATTGGTGCAATCCGGGGCCGTTCGGATCCTCCTCCTGGTGCTCGAGCTGCTCCTGCAGCTTGCGCTGTTCCTCGGTTGCCTTTCGGGCGTCCTCGGGCGCCGCGGGCGGGTCGAAGTTGACTTGCTGATCCACCGAGATCTCCTCTGAACGTCTGAAATGCCTTTCGTCAGGTTCGCCCGAATGACGGCCGTTGAAACCCGCGCGCGGCCGCCGACGCCGATCGCGCAGCTCACGTGCACGGGATCGAGCGGGGAATCAATATTGTTTGACCACCGCGCGCGGTGCCGTTCGCCACGACCTGGTTCCGTCGCCCTGCGGTCGGGGCGGTTCGAGTAGCAACACGGCCAGCCCGTCGAGCAAGACCGGCCGCACCCAGTCGCCCAGGTCGATCATCTCGCCCGGCCGCGGCTGGCGGAAAGCGTCGTCGCGCGCGAGGTCGATCGGGGTCAGGTCGAATACGGTCTCGATGGTGGCCCGGTCGGGCAGCTTGCGGATTCCGGGCAACGTGATGAACAGTCCGTCGTTGCCCGACAGGTGCAGACCGACCGCCGCGAGCGCGCCGGTCGTCCCCTCCCGGGTGCCGCCGTGGCCGGACAGGTGGATGCCGAGTGTCCTGGCGAGTTCGCGAGCCGCGTTGGCGCACAGTACTTCCCGTTTGGCACGGAGACCGAAGTCGACCAGCCGCGCCGCGCTGCCGGCGAGTTCGCCCGGAACGACGACGGCGAGCCCCGGATCCGCATCGGGCGGGCACACCGTTTCCAGGAAGTGTCCGGCGAACTCGATGATCCCGGTGCGCACCGCGTGCGGATCACCGCCGGGGCTGCGCCAGGCCAGACACGCGCTCGAGTTATGGGACGTGTACGGGATCCGATCATCGACCAGCAGCTGATGTCTCGTGGCGCCCGCGGGTGAGCCGAGTCCGGCCGCCTGTAGCTCACGCAGCAGCGCGCGGGCCCGCCGGCCGGTGCCGGGGGTGTACGGGTTGTCGGTGTCATCGACGCCGATCAGCAGGTCGACACCGGCCAGCGCGCTACCGCCGATCACGGGTTGACCACCAGGTCGGTGACGTCGCGAACCCACTGATCGCGGCTGAGCTTCGCGCCGATGAGCTTGAGTGTGTGGCGTTTGGTGAAGCCGAGGATGGTCCGATCGTCGAGCTCGCCGGCCGTCAGGGTCTGGGCCGGGTCGCGCCCTTCCACCCGCACGCTGATGACCCCGGTAGCGCCCGCGGCGTCGAGGATCGAACGCACGCTGGGTCCCTGCTGCACGCGGTGTGATTGCGGCGTCGCGACCCGAACCTGGGGCAGCTGCTCGAGTCGCGACAGGGTGAATCGGTCGAGCACCCGGTGGTTGTTCTGCACGACGAGCTGGACCTCGGTCTCCGACGCGCCGCACGCCACGAGTCCCGCTGCCAGGGCGAAAACCGCAACCACCCGAGGCAGTAGCGTATTGCTGCGCATTTACGGGTCCTATCCTGTGAATTCGCCGTAAATGAGGATTAGTGTAGGGCTCGCGACTTATGATCTGCGCATGACCGTGCTGATGCGCCCAACGGCCGGATTCACCGCCGTCCGCGAGGTGGCATTTCCGCTGGTTGCGGTCGCGGTCATCATCACCTCGACCGACATCCGGATACCCCTGGGGCTGCCCGGTCACCGCGGGCTGATCTGGCTGACCCTGCTGGTGGCGGTCGCGCTGGTGACGGCGCGACGCGAGACGGTGCTGGCGGTCGGCGCGGCGTCATCGATTACGGCGCTGCCGATCCATGGATTGAGCGATCCACTGTGGAGCAGTCGCTATGTGGCCGCGGCGGCGTTGCTGTTTACGGTGGGTTTCGTTCCGGTGGTGCGCTCGCATCGGTGGTTACTGGCGCTGGCCGCTGCGCCCATTCACCTTGTCGCGCTTGCCAGTTCGGTCGCCTCAGGGCACGCCATGTCGGCGTGGGTATCGAACGGAATGCTCGAGCGGGCGGCGTGGCACCTGATCTTCGGATTCGTAGCCGGTGTGCTCGCCTGGGTGGTGGCCCTAGGTATGGGTTGGCCGCCTGCGGCCAGGGCGGCCGGCGCCGGTTCGGTGACAAAACGACACAAGGAGCGGCCGCTGTGACGCTGCGAGTTATCCCCGAGGGCCTGGCCGCGACGAGCGCGGCGGTCGACGCGATCACCGCTGCGCTGGCGGCCGCGCATGCGGCGGCGGCGCCCGTGGTCTCGCTGGTGGTCCCACCGGCGGCCGATCCCGTGTCGCTGGCGGCCGCCGCCGTGTTCAGCGAGCGGGGAAGCCAGCACTCGGCCGCGGCGGCCAAGGGCGTCGAGGTGTTGGGTCGAGCCGGGTTGGGCGTGAGTCTGGCCGGCGTCGGTTACGCCGCCGGCGACGCGGCGGGTGCGTCAACCTATCTGGGCGCAGGCTGACGATGACCGCGCCGGTGTGGATGGCCCTTCCGCCGGAGGTGCATTCGGCGCTGTTGAGCAACGGACCGGGGCCGAGCCCCTTGCTGGCGGCCGCAGCGACGTGGACGGCGTTGAGCGCCCAATATGATTCGGCGGCAACGGAGTTGACTTCCGTATTGACCGGCTCGGTTCCGGTGTGGGAGGGCCCGACGGCCGACAGCTACGTCGCCGCGCACATGCCGTATTTGGCGTGGCTGCAGCTGGCCGGCGCGCTGAGCGCCGAGGCGGCCGCTCAACACCAGGGGGTGGCCACCGCATACACCGCCGCGTTGGCCGCGATGCCCACGCTGCCGGAGTTGGCCGCCAACCATGCGACGCACACGGCCTTGGTGGCGACGAATTTCTTTGGCGTCAACACCATTCCGATTGCGCTCAACGAGGCCGACTACGCGCGGATGTGGACCCAGGCGGCCACCACCATGACCACCTACCAGGCGACGACCGCGGCGGTGCAGATGAGCAGCGCCGCCGGAGCGGGCACCGGGGGTAAGGCGGGCAGCGGCTCGGGATCCGGCACGGGCACCGGAACCGGACCGGGAAGCGGCACCGGCACTGGGACCGGCGGCGGTGGAGGCGGCGGCACGGGTTCCTTCCAATTGCCCACGCCCGAAGAGATCTGGGAAATGCTGTTCGGGCCCGACGGTGAGCAGATCCCCGGGCAGGGCCAACCCAACTGGAGTCCATCGGAGTACCTGCAGAACCTGGGCAACTTCTTCAACGGCAACGCCCAGGCGGTGGCCTGGTTACAGCAGAACCTTTCCGGCCTGCTCAACCCGTCCCAATTCCCGGCGCTGATCAACTATTTCATCGCGTGGCAGACCTACCGGATCATCAACTGGACGATCCGGACACTGCGCTTCATTCTCCAGGAACTGCCGCTGCTGCTGCAGGTCGGTTTGAGCCTGTCGATCACCAGCCTGGGAGGCCTGGCCGGCCTGACGGGCTTGGCGGGCCTGGCCGGGTTGGCCGCGCCGGCCGGCGTGCCCGCTCCTCCCGTGCCGCAGCCCGCGGTGATGGGCGTGCAACCGCCGGCGGTATCGGCCGCTCCGGTGACGGCGCCCACGGCCCCGGCCGGCCCGGTAGCAACGGCGACGTCGATGGCGTCGACCCCGGCGCCCACGACTTCGGCGGCTGCGCCGCCCGCGGCTCCACCCACACCACCCGCCCCGGTGACCGGAACCGAGGGCTTCGGTTACCTGGTGGGCAACGTTGGGCTCGGCATGGAATCGACGGCGCAGACCCGGGCCCACAGCGCGGCGGCCGCCACGCAGAACGCGGCGTCGGCCGCCGGGGTGGCCGCGGCGGAGCAGCGCCACGGACGCTCACGCCCGCGCCCGCGCTCGGTCGTCGACCCCGGATACCGCTACGAATTCATCGAGGCCGATGACCACCCGGCCGCCGTAGCTGCACCGGTGACGTCCGCTCGGCACCTGCCCTCGGATTCCGGCGCGTCGGCACGGGGCTTCGCCGGGACGCTACCCCGGCCCGACCTGCGGGCGGCGGGCCTGATCACGTTGGGCGACAACGAGTCCGGCGACGGCGCGCGCACGCCGATGCTGCCGGAGGGGTGGGACGGCCCGTAGGCCGCGCGGCCCGGTCCGCGTCAGCCGAGGTGCGCGGACAGTAACCAGGCGCCCACGGACTTGCGACCGTTGTCCTCATCGCGAATGTCGGCGGCGAAGTCCTGGAAGCCGGACAGGAAGCTCTCGGGCACGTTGGCGTGGATGCGGGCCGGCCGGATCTCGTCGATCACCCAGTACTTCGAGACCACCTCGCGCAGCTCATCTTCGGTCACCGCATTGACCGGCCCGTTGGCAGGCATCGCGGCGCGGTCGAAGACGAGCACAAAGTACGAGGCGCCCGGCGCTGCGGCCCGCACGATCGACTGCTGGTAGCCCTCACGCAGTTCGACCGGCATCGAGTGGAAGAGCGTGCTGTCGACGATGGTTCCGAAGCGCCCGTCGTAGCCGGTGAAGGCGCTGATGTCCGCGACCTCGAAGGTCGCGCTGGTGAGGCCCCGGCGGGCGGCCTTCTCGGTTGCCAACGCAATGGCGGTGGGGGATTGGTCCAGGCCCACGGTGGTGAAGCCTCGCTCGGCGAGGTACAGCGACACGGCCGCCTCGCCGCAACCGGCGTCGAGCACGTCGCCGTGGAATTTGCCATCGTTGATGAGGGCCGCGATCTCCGGCTGCGGCTCGCCGATGCTCCACGGCGGCCGGTTGCCCTCGCCCATTTCGGGAGCCTCGCCCCGGTAGGCGGATTCGAACATCTCTTGCGTCGGTTGGGTCATGCCACCGTTTATATCAACGGCACTGATATATGTCAATGACGCTGATATAGGGGGCGTGCGGTGGCACGGCGACGGAGGGATTGATTGGGGAACTGGCGCGCCGACCGACCCCAGCTGCGCAGCAACCGAGGCCGTCGGGGGCTCAACTACTTGAGCGTCGCCGTCAGGTAGCCGGAAGCGTCGCCGAATGAGGCCAATTCGTCGTCGGGCACCGCGAACCCGTGTGCGGCAAACGCCTGCTCGGTTGTCCGTATATCGACGTCCCAGCCACGGGCGCCCAGGTATTCGGCGGCGGTGTTGCGCTCGCCGGTGTAGAACAGCTCGGCCAGATTGATGCTGGAGCCGATGCGCCGGGACCGCTCGGTCAGTTTCTGCGCCCAGTCCGAGGGGATGCTGCGCAGGTCCAGGTGTTCGGTGGCGATCCGGCTGCCCGGCGCCGAAACGGCCGCGATGTTGTCGAACAAGCGGTCCTGCGCCTCGGGCGGCAGGTAGACCAGCAGTCCCTCGGCGCTCCACGCGGTCGGCTGTGCAGGATCGAATCCGGCGGCGGTGAGGGCGGACGGCCAGTCTTCGCGCAGGTCGATCGACACCGTGCGGCGCTCCGCGCTGGGGGTGGCGCCCAGTTCACCCAGCGTCCGCGTTTTGAACTCGATCACCTCAGGTTGGTCGATCTCGTACACGACGGTGCCCGCCGGCCAGGGCAGCCGATACGCCCGGGTGTCCAGCCCGGAAGCCAAGATCACCGCTTGCTTGATGCCCGATTCGGTCGCTTGAACGAAGAAGTCATCGAAGAACCGGGTCCGCACCGTGATCTGCTCTTTGACCGCCTGACGGTTCAGCAGCGGATCGTCGCTGCGGTCGAGCTGATTGTCGAGCAGCTTGATGAAGCTGTCGATGCCGACTGCGCGGACGAGGGGGTCGGCCCACGGGTCATTCAACGAAGCATCCGGTGGGCTGGAGGCGATCGCCCGCTGCGCGGCGACCGCGGTTGCCGTGGCTCCGACGCTGGACGCCAGGTCCCAGGTGTCGTTCTCGGTGCGGGCCACACCCATCTCCTCTCCGCGACTGCGACGCGATTAGTTAGCTCATATAAGTTGACGACTCGACTGTACGCCTTAGTTGGACCCGGGGAATGGAGTCGCGGATCCGGGGTGTTCGGTCTAGGTATGGCTGACGAAATCGAGTTGAGCCCCAGGGGCTGGGTGCGCGACCAGACCGAACAGATCCTGAGTCAGGGCACCACCGACGGAGTCGAGGTTTTCGACCGGCCGATCGTGCTGCTGACCGTCACCGGGGCGAAGTCCGGCAAGCAGCGCTACGTGCCGTTGATGCGGGTCGAGAAGGACGGCCGCTATGTCATTGTCGCGTCGCACGGCGGCGCCCCCGAGCATCCGCTGTGGTACTTCAACCTGAAGGCGAATCCGGCCGTGACATTGCAGGATGGCGACAAGGTGCTCAGGATGACAGCGCGCGAGCTCGACGGCGCCGAGCGCGAGGAGTGGTGGCAGCGGGCCGTTGAGGCCTTTCCGCCCTACGCGGATTACAAGACGAAAACGGCACGGCAAATCCCGGTTTTCGTTCTGGAGTAACCATTTTCCCTCGGCTGGCTGCGGGCTGCTTGCAATGGCCGCCGAAAAATTTGCATTCGATATGCGCCCGGCCCGTCCGGTTGACCCCTTTATCTCCGTCCACTTACCTTCGAACGCATAGGCCAGGCATCTCCAGCCGAACATCGACGTTCGTGGTATCTGTAACCGCCTGCGCCGCACGGCTTTACGAGTGATCATCCTGCCGTGACCGGGCGGATAGCTGAAAGCCCACCGCTAAAGACCAATTCGGGGAGGGCCGGTGCACAAGCTGGAAAAGCCAGGTCGACATGACCTGGAGGCGGTGGCTCCGTCCCGGCTCGATCGGATGCGAGAGACGCTCCGGTACGATCTGCCGGCCTCGTTGGTGGTTTTTCTGGTGGCGCTTCCGCTGTCACTAGGTATCGCGATCGCTTCGGACGCACCGGTTCTCGCGGGCTTGATCGCGGCGATCGTCGGAGGAGTGGTCGCCGGGTGGCTCGGCGGCTCACCACTGCAGGTGAGCGGTCCGGCCGCAGGGCTTACCGTGGTTGTCGCCGATCTGGTCGCCCAGTTCGGCTGGGCGATCACATGTTTCATCACCGTGATCGCAGGGATTCTGCAGGTCCTGTTGGGGTTCAGCAAGATTGCCCGGGCCGCACTGGCGATCTCGCCGGTCGTGGTGCACGCCATGCTGGCCGGCATCGGAATTACGATCGCCCTGCAGCAAGTTCATGTGCTACTGGGCGGCGCTTCGAAAAGCTCGGCGTGGAGCAACGTCACCGGATTGCCCGCCCAGATTCTGAGCGCACACCGCCCGGGAGTCGTGCTGGGATTGCTGGTGATCGCCATTCTGGTGGCCTGGCGCTGGGTTCCGGCCCGGGTGGCCCGTGTTCCGGGTCCACTGGTGGCGATCGTGACGGTCACCGCCATCTCGATGATCTTCCCGTTCCATGTGTCCCGGATCGTCTTGGAGGGCTCCGTCCTCGAGGCACTGCGGTTGCCGTCGCTGCCGCACGGCAATTGGGCAGCCGTCGTTATCGCCGTCATCACGGTCACATTGATCACCAGCGTGCAGAGTCTGCTGACCGCGGTGTCGATCGACCGAATGCACACCGGGGCGCGAACCGACTTCAACCGTGAGCTGATCGGGCAGGGCGCGGCCAACATCGCGTCGGGCGCCATCGGCGGGCTTCCCATCGCCGGTGTCATCGTGCGCAGCGCGGCCAACGTGAATGCCGGGGCGAAGACGCGTGCATCGACCATCCTGCATGGCATTTGGATATTGCTCTTCGCGGTGCCGTTCGCGGGGCTCGTCGAAAAGATTCCCACGGCGGCACTTGCCGGCCTGCTCATCGTCATCGGCATCGAGCTGCTGAAACCGGCGCATATCGAAACCGCCTTGCGCAACGGCGATCTCGCCGTCTACCTGGTGACCGTGGGCAGCGTCGTCTTCCTCAATCTGCTGCACGGCGTGATGATCGGGCTCGCGCTGGCCGTCGCCGTCACCGGATGGCGGGTGGTGCGCGCCAGGATCGAGGCCAAGCCCGTTGGTGACGGATGGCACGTCGTCGTCGAAGGCGCTTGCACCTTCCTGGCGCTGCCCCGGTTGACCGGCGTCCTGGCGTCGGTCCCCGAACGCACGTCGGTCACCATCCACCTGCTGACCAGCTATCTCGATCACGCGGCGCACCAAGCGATCAGCGACTGGCAGCGCCGCCACTGCGCTACGGGCGGGCAGGTCCATGTCCGCGACACGGTCGAGCCGACTGAGCCCGCGCCAAAGCGATCGAAAGCCGGCCGCCGCAACGCGCACCTGAGTTTGGTCGAGGAGTTGTCCGCGGCGGGAAGCCGGTAAAGCCGCGGCGCTATCTGAGGTCGTCGGCCACCTGCTCGAGGGCGGCGAGGTGTTCGTCGACGTTCGCGAAGCCGGCCTTCATGGTGTTCACCGACAGGTGGCTGGCCCCGGCGGCCTTCCAGGCGGCGATGGTGGCGGCGAGCTTATCGCGGTCTTCGGTCCAGCTGACCCGGCCTTCCATGCCGAGGCTCTTCGGGTCGCGGCCCGCGGACTCGGCCGCGCGGCCCACCTGCTCGAGCGCGTGGTCGAGCCCGGGTCCGGGCTCGACCATGGGGAACCAACCGTCGCCGAGCCGACCGGCACGTTCGTATGCACGATCCGACGCGGCGCCGAACCACACCGGTATCGGCCGCTGGGTGGGCAGCGGGGCCAGGCCGGCCCCCGTCACGGTGTGGTACCGGCCGTTGAACGTGACCGACCGTTCGGTCCACAGCCTGCGCATGACCTCGACCTGTTCCTCGGAACGCTTGCCGCGGTTGGTGAACGACTCGCCAAGCGCCTCGAATTCGACTGCGTTCCAACCCAATCCGATGCCGAGCCGGAAACGGCCACCGGTCAGCACATCCACCTCGGCGGCCTGCTTGGCCACCAGTACCGATTGGCGTTGCGGCAAGATGATGACACCGGTGACGAGTTCCAACGAGGTGACAGCGGCCAGGTAGCCGAACATGACGAACGGCTCGTGAAACGTCGAGTCGATGTCGTAGGGGCCCTGAAAGCCGCGATGCACCGTCGGGTCCGCGCCGACGACGTGGTCGTAGGCCAGGATGTGGGTGAACCCCAGTTCCTCGACGCGCTGACCGTACAAGCGCACGACGGCGGGGTCCGAGCCGAGCTCGGTTTGCGGAAAGACGACTCCGATACGCATTCGCTGTGCAACCGCGCGATAGCGGGATTGCTTCCCAGACGAAACTCCCGCGCGAGCCCGCGGGCCAGGGGTTTGGGGGCGGTGCCGGCTTCTCGCCTCTGGCGCAAGTGGTCGCTCGCAGCGACGGTTCTGGTGTGGTCCCCGGGGAATGGCCGACACCGCCGCGCTGATCAACCACGGTCGTCGTCGGGATATTCCACCGCCGGTCGGCCGGCCCCATGCCGCCGTCGAGGATGATGAAGTCGTGACGGCGAAGAAAGTCAGCGGGGTGCTCAGGGTCGGCGAGATGGAGCCGACGTTCGCAGCGGAGCTGTCCGCCCGGTATGAGATTCCGCAGCTGCCCGGCGGCCCCGACCGCACACGGTTTTTGACCGAGCACGGAGCCGGTGTGCGCGTGCTGGTGACGTCGGGATCGCCCGGCGTCGATGCGGACACCATGGCGGCGTTGCCCAATCTGGAGGTCATCGTCAACAACGGGGCCGGCGTGGATCTCATCGATCTGGAGGCGGCCAAACGCCGCGGCATCGGCGTGAGCAATACGCCCGATGTGTTGTCGGACACAGTCGCCGACACCGCGGTGGGGCTGATCCTGATGACGCTGCGCCGTTTCGGCGCCGCCGACCGCTACGTGCGCGCCGGCCGATGGGCGCGCGAGGGCGCGTTTCCTTACGCCAGGGACGTCAGCGGCCTGCAGGTCGGCATCTTGGGACTGGGCCGGATCGGTTCGGCGATCGCGACCAGGTTGCTCGGATTCGACTGTGCCATTGCCTATCACAACCGCCACCGCATCGAGGGATCACCGTTCCGCTATGCCGATTCGCCCGTGGAGCTGGCCGAGTCGGTGGACGTCCTGGTCATCGCCACCACGGGTGACCGCAATGCGCACAAGTTGGTCGACCGCGCGGTGCTGCGGGCTCTGGGCCCCGAGGGTTACCTCATCAACATCGCCAGGGGCAGCGTGGTCGACGAGGACGCGCTGGTGGAATTGCTGGCCGCGGGCGAATTGGCGGGAGCGGGCCTGGACGTCTTCGCCGAAGAGCCACACGTACCGGCCGAATTGTTCGGCCTGGACAACGTTGTGCTGCTGCCCCATATCGGCAGCGCCACCGCGCGGACCCGGCGGGCCATGGCCCTGCTGGCGATCCGCAATCTCGACAGCTACCTCAGCACGGGCGAACTGGTCACACCCGTCCTGTCGCCGCACCGCTAGCACCCGCCGCGACGCCGTCGGCGCCGTGACCTGGTGATTCTGCGCGGCTATCGATCTGTGGCCGAAGCGATACTCGCAGAAGGTTATTGCTCCAACTGCAACTGGGTATGCGGCTTTCATGAGTCCACTACTGCCGGAGACAGCCACGCCGGTGCGGCTGACGCTCGCCGGCACAGCCCGCCCCGACACGGTGGCGGCGTGGCGCCGTGCGCTGCAACGGTGGCTGGCGCAAGAGGTGCGCGCGCCGGAGGAAATCCGCGAGGACGTCGTCCTCGGAGTCAACGAAGCGCTGGCGAATTGCGTTGAGCACGCTTATCGCTCGCATCAGCAGGTTGGCGTCATGAAACTCCAGGCCAGCTACGACCCGCAGGCCGAGTCGATCCGGGTCTGCGTCAGTGACCGCGGAAGCTGGCGCAAGCCCTCATCGAGGCAGTCGAACGATCCGCACGCCTCGCGCGGCATCATGCTGATGCACCGCCTGTCCGACCACTGCACCATCCACGCCCGGCCCAACGGCACCAGCGTTTACCTGGATTACGCGACCGACGCGGAGCTCGCCGGCCAGCAGCGGTGAGGCCTCGGACCCAGTCCGTGATCAGGGGCCCGACCTTGCCGTGGGCGTGAATTCGACCGGCATGCGTTCCAGACCGCTGACGAAGTTGGCCGGCCGCAGCGGTAGCGGGTCCTCCGAGGCCAGCCGCATGTCCGGGAGGCGTTTCAGCAGCCGCTCGAGCATCATCGACAGTTCCAGGCGCGCCAGCTGATTGCCCAGGCAGAAGTGGGTGCCGAAGCCGAATGCCAGATGGTTGTTGGGGTACCGGTCTATCCGGAAGCTCTCCGGGTCGTCGAACACCGCGTCGTCGAAGTTGGCCGATTCGAACAGCAAGATGATCTTCTCGCCCTGATGGAGTTGCGTGCCGTGGAAGTCGACGTCCGCGGTCATGGTGCGGGCCATGTTCTTGACCGGGGCGGTCCAGCGCAGCATTTCCTCGATCGCGTTGGGTAGCAGGGCCACGTCGTCGACCAGTCGCCGGTGCTGTTGCGGGTGACGCAGTATCTGCGCGGTGCCGCCGGACAGCGTGTGCCGGGTGGTCTCGTCGCCGCCGATGAGCAGCAACAACACCTCGGTGACGATCTCATGGTCGGCCAGCTTCTGGCCGTCCACCTCCGCATGTACCAGCACGCTGACCAAGTCATCGGTGGGCTCGGCCTTGCGCGCCGCGATCATGCCCGTCATGTATTCGGTGTAGGCGGCGAATGCGTCCACCGAGACCTGAAAATCCTCTTGTGCGGTCGTACTGCTGAGCAACGTCACCATGTCGTCGGACCAGCGAAGGAACATCTGGCGTTCCTCCGGAAGCACCCCGAGCATGTCGCCGATCACCGCCATGGGAAGCGGAGCCGCGAGGTCCCAGACGAAGTCGCACTCGCCCCGTTCACAGACGTTGTCGATCAGCGCGTCGCACAGCGCGCCGATCGAGTACTCCCTGTCCTTGACGCGTTTACGGGTGAAGCCGGCGTTGACCAGCTTGCGCCGCAGCAGGTGGGCGGGGTCGTCCATTGCGATCATCATGGGCGGTGCGTCCTGGTCCGGCCGGATACCGCCGGCGTTGGAGAACAACTCCGGTGCCCGCTCGGCGTCGATCACCGCCTGGTAGGTCGCCGCGGCCGCCAGGCCGTTGCGGTCCCGGAAGACCGGCTCGTTCTCGCGCATCCATCGGTAGACCGGTCGCGAGTCGCCCGCGTAGAAGGCGCCGTCGGTCAGATCGACGTCGGGCCGCAGCTGGCTGCGCGTATCAGTGGTGCTTGGCATGGTTCACCCTTCTCCCCGCCTGCGCTGACTTACCGTGGACCTTACAGTAGGCGCTGTGGTATTCCCCACAAAGGATTGTGGCCGCGGTTGCGCAAATCGGCGCCCGCCACGGCGCATGGCGCATGTGGGATAGCTAACGCGTCACGGCCGCAGGACCACCAGGGAAATGGGTATATGACCGTTTCTTCGGCCGTTCAACTGCGAGGACTTCATTATGGGCCAGAACATCCGACGACAGCTCGGCAAAACCGACAGTCCAATCGAGGACGAGCTCGAAGACGCCTTCAGCAGAATGCTGAGCGAGGGTACCCAGCGACTGCACCGGAGCTGGCGCGGTGTGCTGGTCACCGGGTTTTTCGGGGGCACCGAAGTGGCGCTCGGCGTGCTCGCCTATCTGTCGGTCCTGGACGCCACCCACCGCCCGCTGCTGGCCGGATTGGCGTTCTCCATCGGCTTTTTGGCGCTGCTGCTCGGTCGCAGCGAGCTGTTTACCGAGGGCTTCATCATCCCCGTCGTCACCGTGGCGGCCAAGCGCGCCGGCCTGACGCAACTGCTCAAACTGTGGGCCGGGACGATGTTTGCCAACCTCGTCGGCGGTTGGGTGATCATGTGGCTGATCATGACCGGCTTTCCCGAGTTGCACTCTCAGACGGTCGAATCCGCGACCCACTTCGCCACCGCGCCGCTGTCGGCCCAGAGCTTCTGTCTGGCCGTGCTCGGCGGCATGGTGATCACGCTGATGACCCGGATGCAACACGGCACCGACTCGGTGCCCGCCAAGATCGCCGCGGCCGTGGCGGCGGCGTTCCTCCTCGCCGGGCTGCGGTTGTTCCATTCGATTCTGGATTCGCTGCTCATCTTCGGCGCGCTCATCACCGGCAAGGCGCCGTTCGGCTACCTCGATTGGCTGGGCTGGTTCGGCTACACCGTCGTCGGCAACCTGGTGGGCGGTCTCCTGTTCGTCACGCTGCTGCGATTGCTGCGCAGCAAGGACCGGCTGGAGGAAGAGCGCGCCGACGCCACCGACACCGTTGCCTCGTGAGCGGCGGCAGCGATTTACCAGCGCCGCAACGTGTCTCAGACGCCCGCCACCAGCTCCAGATCCTTCAGGGACGCCTCGAGATGACCGAGCATTCGCTGCAGGTGCGGGACGCTGCGGCGGCATCCGACCAGACCGAAGTCGAGGTTGTCCGCGTTGTTGGTCACGGTGATGTTGACCGCCTGCCCGTCGAGCGGGATCGACAGCGGATAGTTTCCGTCCAATCGTGCTCCGCGCCAATACAATTGGTCTGAGTTGCCGGTCGACACGTTCGAGATGACGATGTTGAACGGCGGCGAGCCCGCGGAGAGATAACCGGGGATCAGCCCGAAGAACAAGCCGCCGATGTTGAAGGCGGACAGGGCCAATTGCTGAACCGGCGGCAGCTGCCAGAACACCTCCTTGGTGTCGCGGATGGAGGCGCTGATGATCTCCAGCCGCTTGGCCGGGTCGTCGAGATCCGTTGCGAGATTGCACAGGAACGTCCCGACGTTGTTGCCCCCGCGGTCGTCGTCGTCCTTGCGCAGATTCACCGGGACCATGGCGGTCAGCGGCGCGTCCGGCAGGGCGTTCTGATCGAGGAGGTAGGCGCGCAGGGCCCCGGCGCACATGGCGAGCACGACGTCGTTGACGGTGGTACCGGTGGCGGATTTGACGGCGTTGATGCGCTCGAACGAGTACGACTGTGCCGCTACCCGTCTGGCGCCGCCGATCCGGACGTTGAACATCGAGCGAGGCGCCCGGAACGGCAGGGTCAGTTGCTGTTCGAGTAGCGCGGCGCGCGCCAGCTTGAGTGTGGAGGGCGCCAGGGCGAGCGCCGACCCCGCGGTGCGGCCCACCCGGTCGAAGAGCGACGACTGTTCGCGTCGCCCGCTGCGCTTACGCGGACCCAGGCTCCACGGCACCCGCACCTCGTCGTCGTCGGGGTCGGGGGTGAAGGCGCGCTGCACCAGGCGTAGCGCCGAGACGCCGTCCATGAGGGAGTGGTGATACTTCGTGTAGACCGCATACCGCCCGTCCTGCAGGCCTTCCACCAGGTGCGCCTCCCACATCGGGCGATGCCGGTCGAGCAGGCTGCCGTGCAGCCGGGAAGCCAACTCGAGCAAGTCGCGGACTCGTCCCGGCTCGGGCAACGCGGACCGGCGAAGGTGGTAGTCGAGTTCGACGTCCTTGTCGAAGGACCACGCGACGTTGGTGATGCCGCCGAAGAAGGCCGGATGCTTACGGAACGACGGCTGCACGTCCGTGCACTGCAGCATCGCCTGATACGCCTCGCGCACGAAATGGGGATCGGCATCCTCCGGGGGCTCGAAGAGTTGCAGTGAGCCCACGTGCATCGGGTGTTCGCGTGACTCGCCGATGAGGAACAACGCGTCCATCGGTGATATCGGTTCCATAGGCGTTCCCATTCCGTCCGCTGTGCCGTCCATCCAGCACATGCCCCTTTCGTATTAGCCGCAGCGAACGATTGCTAATCGCGAATGACGTCCCGACATCGCGCGGTCGCCGGGACGCTTGTGGGCGCGATCGTTTGGGTATTGACGATCGAGGGGGTGCGGATGCCGGCGGATTCGGGTTGTCCGAAGCGGATGGAGTTCGGGCCGTGCGGCGGCGTGCGGCCGGACGGACAGTGCGAGATGCGCCCGGGTCCGTGCGTCTTCGACGACGTGGTGCCGTGGTCGGGTCATAGCCCGGCCCCCCGACCCGCGCGGACTCCGCGGGTGCTGACCGACTTCAGCGCCACCCCGTTCGATCCTGACGACATCGCGGCGACGGCGACGGTCCTGGCGCCCGGATGCGACGCCGTCCTCGTGGGCGAACACCAGAACAAACCCGACTTCCCGCCCACGTTGATGGCGTCGCTGTTGCTCGACGCCGGTGTGACGCCGTGGATCACGTTGTCCTGCCGGGACCGTAACCGCGTGGTGCTCGAGCAGGAGTTGAGAGGACTGCGCAGCATCGATGTCGAAACGGTGCTGTGCGTCACCGGCGATGGGCGCGGATATGACGTGCGCCCGGATGTTTCGCAGGCCTTCGACCTCGACGGGCCTCGCCTGGTTTCGCTGGCCGCTTCGGTCGGCATCGTCGCCGCGGTACCAGAAACGCCTACCGCCCCGCCCGTACAGCGCAGGCCCGCGCGGTTGGTCGAGAAGCAGCGAGCCGGAGCGAGTCTGGCGGTCCTCAACCACGTGCCCTTTCCCGACATGGTCGCCGATTTCATGAAGTCGGCACGGGCGGCCGGGTTGGCGATCCCGGTGATCGCGGCGGTAGCGGTATTCACCGACACCGTCTCGGCGGCGGTACTGGAAGGGCTGCCGGGACTCGAGCTCGATCCCACTGTGACGCAACGGGTTCTGGGCGCGTCGGATCCGGTGGAGGCCGGGATCGCGGCGGCGGTGGACGAGGCGCGAGCGCTGCTGTCGATCGAGGGCGTCGAGGGGGTGAACGTCTCGGGGCTGGCCTCGGCATCGGGACCTCGCATCGGTGCGGAGATCAAGGCAGAAGTGGGCCGGCGCATCCGGGAGCAGGGAGGAGGGGCGCCATGACGGACCCCATGGAGGCCGAGTTCGACGCCGTCGCCGAATGGACCGCGCAGGTGGCGGCCGAGCTCGGGCCGGACTACCACCTCCCTGCCGGCTGCCGGGGAAGCGGCAGCCCGGCGGCCCTCGACTGGCTCGTCGAACACATGAAACTGGCGCCCGAAGCCACACTGTTGGACGCCGGCGCCGGCGTCGGGGGCCCCGCGGCATACGCCGCTCGATCGACTGCGGTTCGGCCCGTTCTCGTGGAGCCGGAGACCGGCGCGTGCCGTGCGGCACAGAAACTCTTCGGCTTTCCGGTGGTGTGCGCGATGGGATCGGCCCTACCGATGAGGGACGCGAGTTTCACCGCCGCCTGGGCACTGGGCGTGCTGTGTACCACCCCCGATCAACTCGCGTTGCTCACCGAGCTGCGCCGCGTGGTACGGCCGGGTGGGCGCGTCGGGTTGCTCGTTTTCGTCGCGCATCGCGACATACCGCCAAATGCGCTGGAGGGCAACCACTTTCCGACACCCGATGCCTTGCGAGAGCTGCTGACCAGGGCCGCGCTCGACGTCGAGCGGCAACTCGGCACGCAGGACCTTCCGCCGATCGAGGACGCATGGAATGAGCGGGTCGACACCGTGGAGCGTGTCCTCGCCGACCGGCATGGGGACACGGAGACCTGGCAGTTGGCCGAACGTCAGAGTTCGACGATCGGTCGGTTGCTTGAGGATGGAACTTTGACCGGCGAGTTGTTGGTGCTGCGTCACGCTTGACCGCTGAGCCGCCTCGTTCGCGGCACGTTGTCACCGCGCCGAAGCGCATCGGCTAGCGCCCGGTGGCCTGAAAGATGACGCGCCGCGCGATCTGCACCGCATGGTCGGCGAAGCGTTCGTAGAAGCGGCCCAACAGCGTGGCGTCCACCGCGGCGGCGACGCCCTCCGTCCACGCGGGATCCTTCAGCATCGCCAGCAGGCGCCGGTGCAGGTCGTCCATCGTGTCGTCGTCGCGGCGAATCTGAGCGGCCCGCCGCGGATCCTGCGACACCAGCACCTCGCGCGCCCCCAGCGCCAGCGCTTCGGCCGCCTCGCCCATGGCGGCGATGTATGGCCGCACCTCGGCCGAGACGGCCGGATACGGGTGCCGGCGACGGGCGATCTCGGCGATGTGGACCGCGAGCTCGACCATCCGTCGCGCGTCCGCGGCGATCCGCAGGGCGCTGACCACCGCGCGCAGGTCGGTGGCCACCGGCGCCTGCAAGGCCAACAGCGCGAATGCGGTCTCCTCGACGTGCGCATCCATCGCGAGAATGCTGCGATGGCGCGCGATGACGGATTCGGCCGTCGTCAGGTCGGCCTCCAGCAGCGCCTCGCTCGCCTGCTGGATCACCTCAGCGGCCATCGCGCACATCTGGGCGAGCTGTTCGGTCAGCGTGCGCAGCCGCTGGTGGAAACCGGTCCTCATCTTCACCGGATAGCCCGCCACGGCCAAATAAACGCCCACGAGCAAAAACCGAAGAAACTGCGCGGGCCGTCCGCTACCTGACGCCCTCGGCGAGCTCGCGAGCCTCGCGCTCGGTTTCGACGGCAGGCCCGGAGCCGAGCAACGGCTTGCCGGCGACTTCCGGGGTGAACAGCAACGTGATGGCGCCCACCACGCCGCCGAAGATCAGCATGTAAGCCGGCACCATCACGTTGCCGGTGCCGGAGACCAGCGCTTGGGCGATCAGCGGCGTAACGCCGCCGACCAGTGAAATCGAGATGTTGTACGAGATGGCCAGTGCCCCGTAGCGCACGTTGGTGGGAAACAGTGCGGGCAACATGGCGGGGCCGGTGCTGTCGAAGCACAGCTCCATCAGGCCGATCAGCAGGACGCCGATGAAGATCACCGGGTACAGGCCGCCGAAGCGGATGAGCCAGAACGCCGGGATCGAGGCCACGATCAGCAGCCCGCAGCCGGTCCACATGATGGGTTTGACGCCGATGCGGTCAGACAAGCTGGCGACGAGCACCACGGTGACCATCAAGATCGCCAGCGTCGAGACGATCATCACCAGCCCGGCGGTGTGTCCGACGCGCACGAACAGCCGCAGATACGTCGGCAGATACCCGGTGAGCATGAAGTCGGCGACCTGGGAGGTCAGCACCAGCGCCGCGCAGATCAGCATCGGACGCCACTGGGCCGCGATCGTCCGCCGAATCTGCTGCCCGCCTTGGTCGTCCGCCGAGGGCGCATCGTCGTGCGCGCTCTGGTAGGCGGAGGACTCCTTGAGCCGGAGCCGTAAGAACAGGGCGACCAGGCCGAAGGGCAGGCCCAGCAGCAGCGGAATCCGCCAGCCGTACGCCAGCATGTCGTCGTCCGGCAGCCAGGTCTGCAGCCCCGTCACCAGCATCCCGGCGAGGACGAAGCCGACCAGGTTGCCCATCGGCAAGAACCCGACCATCATGCCGCGTTTGTGGTCGGGGGCCTGTTCGACCAGGTAGGTCATCGCGCCGACGTACTCACCGCCGGTGGACAGGCCCTGAAATATTCGGGCGATGACGAGCAGGATCGGCGCCCAGATCCCGATGGTGCTGTAGGTGGGCAGCAGCCCCGTCATGGTCGTGCTGATCGTCATCATGAGGATGGTCACCACCAGGACCCGGTGCCGGCCGATGCGGTCGCCCAGCGGACCGAAGATGAAGCCGCCGAGCGGCCGCACCACGAAGGCCGCCGCCAGCGTGCCGAAGGTGGCGATCAGGTGGACGCCGCTGACGCTTTTGCCGGGATAGAACACCTGCGCGATCGTGGTCGCGATATAGCCGTAGACGCCGAAGTCGTACCACTCCATGAAGTTGCCGATCGCGGTGCCCATGATGGTCTGCCGCATCGCCGGATCGGCGACCCTGATGTCTTTACGTGCCCATTTCCTCCGGCGGCGTCGAGTACCCATCGACTGATGGCTTACCCGAAACATTCCCGGGACGAACCAGCGGGGTCGGGTAATCGCGCGTGTCGGCGGGCTGGCGCGACGGTCCGGCGAACGCATGCGCGGGCGCGGTCGCGTCCGGCAAATGCCAGCTAGACCCGCCTCGCGAGCGGCGACGACGACGGTGCGACGGCAACGCCGGCGCCGGATTGGTTATTCGCGTCACGTCCCGGCGGTCGCGGACGCCTCACTGGCCTTTGAGGCTCCCGATGCGCAGCGAGAAGTCGGTGGGTTTGGTCTGGGACGTCTCCTCGAACTGCTCGACGTAGCGACGCGGGTCGCGATCCTCGATCGGCAGCCCCTCGGTGGTGGGGTGCTCGGCCATGAACTCGCTGTACTGGCGCCCGAGCGCATCGCGAAGCCCGATGGGGGCGTTGCGGCGAAAATCCGACAGCCCTTCTCGTTCCTCTTCACCCATGTGATCGTCGTTGGCCACCCGGGTTCGCCCGACCGCCGCCCACCACTGGTCACTGCCGAGCGGGGCGGCGTTGGCCTCGCGCACGCCGTCGCGGATGTCGTTGTGATCACCGATCGCGTCGAGGGTCTCGCCTTCGGCGTCCTCGCCCCCGCGTTTGAGCAACTGCGGGTAGAAGATCTTTTCTTCGATGTAGGCGTGCACGTCCAGCTTGTCGGCGAGCGGACGCCATACCCGCTTGAGCGCCGCCCGGTCGTCGGGACTGTGCGCCTGCAGGTCGTCCAGCAGCGCGAACTGCTCGCGGAACCACTCATGGTCGGCAAGGATCAACATGGTGATGTCAGCCATCGGAGAGTTCCGCCTCTCTGAACACCGGTCAGCCCGGGGCTTACCCGGTTCATCAGCTGAGATAACAACCCGGCGCGGGATCCGTCAACCGCGTCCAGCCAGCCGGATCGTACGCCTTCGTCGAGTTCACCTGCCCCGCAGCTCGATACCAATTTGACGCCCGCGTCAGTCATCCGGTGACGTCGCGGTGCGGGCAACAGCGTCGGCCCCCGTCCGCAGGCTCGGCGCCTTGAACAGCAACTCGCCGGGCAGGCGCGGACATCCGGGCGGATACACTGGGGCGTCAGTCAGGCGATCTGCTTCGATCGCACCCGGTAAAACAATAAGAACCAGTCAGAGGTTGTGCCTTGTCCGAAAAACCCGGCGATGCCGTCAGCTTGGAACCGCACTTCGAGGACGTACAAGCGCACTACGACCTGTCCGACGAATTCTTCGCGCTCTTCCTGGACCCGACGCGGACCTATAGCTGCGCCTATTTCGAGCGCGAGGACATGTCGCTGGAAGAGGCGCAGTACGCGAAGGTCGACCTCTCGCTCGGCAAGCTCGGCCTGCAGCCCGGCATGACGCTGCTCGACATCGGGTGCGGGTGGGGCACCACGATCGTCCGGGCGCTCGAGCGTTACGACGTCAACGTGGTCGGCCTGACGCTGAGCCGCAACCAGCAGGCGCACGTGCAGCGCCGTCTGGACAGCCACCCCTCGACGCGGTCCAAGCGGGTGCTGCTGCAGGGCTGGGAGCAGTTCGACGAGAAGGTCGACCGCATCGTGTCGATCGGCGCATTCGAACACTTCGGCCGGGACCGGTACCCCGACTTCTTCAAGATGGCCTATGAGGCGCTGCCGGCCGATGGGGTGATGATGCTGCACACCATCATCAAGCCCAGCGACGAGGAATTCGCCGAGCGCGGGCTGCCCATCACCATGACCAAGATCCGGTTCATGAAATTCATCATGGACGAGATCTTCCCGGGCGGTGACCTGCCCCAGGCCAAGGGCGTCGTCGAGCACGCCGAGCGCGCCGGCTTCAGCCTCGACCGTTACCAGCCGCTGCGCCTGCACTACGCCCGCACGCTCGACACCTGGTCGGCCGCCCTGGAGGCGCGCAGGGACGAGGCCATCGCGATCCAGTCCGAAGAGGTCTACGACCGGTACATGAAGTACCTGACCGGATGCGCGGACCTGTTCCGCGAGGGCTACACCGACGTAGCGCAGTTCACCCTCACCAAGAGCTGACTTCGCACCTGACCATCAGGCCGAAAGCCGTTCCGGCGCAGGGGTTTCGGTTGTCACGCCGGTTCGTGCGCCGCGGCGGCGAAGGCCATCGCTGACGTCGTCGAGCGCGAGTCCCGCGGGTTCGCGTACCAAGACGGTGGTGGCGATACCCGCCGCGTAGCAGCAAAACCCCAACAGGGTCACCGCTCGTAACCCGGCTCCGCTGAGCAGGAGCGGCACGAACAGCGCACCCAGGAACGCCCCGACCTTCGCGATGGCGGAGGAAAGGCCGTGGAACGTGCTGCGCACCGCGGTGGGATAGGACTCCGCGGCGAGAAGCATGGTGGTGTAGTTGGGTCCGAAGGCGACCCCGAACAACGACATGCCGAACACGATCGCGAACGGCACTACCGAGGCGCTGATGATCGGGAAGGCCGTTATCAGCAGCATTGCCAGCGCGCAGATGCCAAACCCGAGCCCTTGCAACGTGCGTCGTGGCACCCGGTCGAGCACCAGCAGGCCCGCGATCGCGCCGCCGAGGCCGAAACAGATGACGAGCACCGCGTTCAGGGCGATGTTGGACAGCACACTGCCGTGGGGCGTGATGTGCTTGATGAGCAGTGGTTGGCTGACGTAGCTGCCATAGACGGCGACGTTGAAGAAGAACCAGCTACCCGCGGTGCCCAACAGGACCGTGAGGAGCTTGCGGTTGGACAGTCCGATCTTGGCGGCGGGCGTCGCGCCGACGGCAGGTGAGGCGAATGTCGCGCGCGATTGAGCAAACGCCGCAAAGTCTTTCAGCGCCTGCTGCTCGTCGCCACGCTCGGCCGTCCAGCGCGGTGACTCGGGCATGTGGCGACGCTGATACAGCACCAGCAGGGACGGGATGACGCCGATCCCCAGTATCAGTCGCCAGGCGATGTGGTCGGGCACGCCGATGGCCAGCACGAGCAGGCTGACAAGATATGCCGCGACTTGGCCGAACACGTAGAAGATGAAGGTCAGGCCGACCAGCTGACCGCGGTTTCGCCGATTGGCGTATTCGGCCATGATGACGCCGCTGGCGGGATAGTCGCCCCCGATGCCGATTCCGAGTATCAGCCGCGCGACGAGCAGGATGGTGAAGTTGGGAGCGAACGCGGAGAGCAGCGCCCCGATGATCATCAGGACCGCTTCCAAGCCGTAGACGCGGCGGCGGCCGAGCATGTCGCCGAGGCGACCGAAGGCTATGGCGCCCAACGCGACTGCGAGCAGTGTCGAACTCGTCAGCATCGAAATCTGCCCGCCGGTGAGGTGGAACTGCGGGGTGGCCAGCAGGGTGACCGTGCCGATCACGTTGAGATCGTATGAGTCCGTGAAGAATCCGGCTCCCGCGGTCGCCGCGGCCTTGAAGTGGAATATGTCGAGCTTCGCGTCGTCGATCGACTTGGCGACGCCGGCATGGGCCGATGCGGAGGGCATGGCGTCGCGCCGCGGTCCGGGACTTGTCATGATAAGTACCGTCCACCACACGCTAGACGCAAGTCAACGACGTACCGCCATTTATGTTGATGTTCAATGATTAGTAACCTCAAGGATATTCAGTGGCCAGCGGGTCGAGCGCCGTTCCGGCGACATGTATAGTCAAGTACATGGCAATGGCGCTGCACGAGATGATCGCCGACAGCCTGCGGGAGCAGATCCGGGTCGGAGACCTGCCCGTGGGTTCCGAGCTTCCGTCGGAATCCCAACTCTGTGACCGCTGGAAAGCGTCACGCGGACCTGTCCGCCAGGCGCTGGCCGCCTTGCGTGCCGAGGGCGTCATCGCCGGCGGCCGCGGGAAACGGCCCGTCGTCTGTACGGCGTCGGTCGGCCAGCCGTTCGACACGCTGCTGTCCTATTCCGCGTGGGCCCATTCGATTGGGCGCACGCCCGGACAGCGCACGCTCGAATTGGCTTGGCGCCGAGCCGACGAACACGCGGCCTCGGTACTGCATCTCGACGAGGGAGCCCCGGTCGTGCAGATGTTGCGGTTGCGCTACCTCGACGGCGAGCCCGCGATGCTGGAACGAGCGACCTTCGTCGAGCACGTCGGTCGCCGGTTGTTCGACTTCGATTGCGACTCGGGGTCGCTGTGGGCCTACCTGCTGTCGCAGGGAGTGCGGTTCTCGACCGCCTCGCACGTCATCGACGCGGTCGCGGCCGACCGGATCGATGCGACGTATCTCGCTGTGGCGCAGGGCGATCCGCTACTGCGGCAGCAACGGAGTACCCGGGGCGCCGATGGTGAGGTCATCGAGTACCACGACGACCGCTATCTGCCGGGCATGGTCAGTTTCACGCTGGAGAACACCTTGGACGCGCGCTGCGCCCTGAGCCGAAACGCCAAGCCGGGAACGGAGGTCGACGCCCGATGACCACCCGGGTCGAACTGGCCGTGTTGGACATGGCCGGCACCACCATCGACGAGGGCCAGCAGGTCTACCGGGTCCTCGCCGAAACGGCGAACGCCTACGGAGCGTCGCCGTCCGAGGCCGACATCGCACGCTGGCACGGGGCGGCAAAGCACGAGGCGCTGCGGGCGCTGCTCACCCCATCAGGTGGCGCCCCGCCGAACGCGGACCTGCTGGACGCCGTCGTCGCTGACTTCCGTGCCCGGCTGACGTCCGCCTACGCGGCCTCTCCGCCGCGCCCGCTGCCCGGCATCACCGACGCGATGGCCGCGCTGCGATCCGAAGGTATCCGGATCGCTCTCACCACCGGGTTCGACCGTGACATCGTCGATTCGTTGTTAGCCGCTCTGGGCTGGGAAGGCGAGTCGACCGTGGACGCGGTCGTGTGTGGCAGTGACGTCGCGGCCGGACGCCCAGCGCCCTTCATGATCTTTCGGGCCATGGAGAAGCTCGGTGTCACCGACGTGTCCCGGGTACTCGTCGCCGGCGACACCCCGCGCGACCTACAAGCCGGAACCAACTCGGGTGCGGCGCTTGTCGTCGGCGTCCTGTCGGGGGCCGACGACGCCGTCGAGCTCGGCAGGTATCGACACACCCATCTGCTCGCGTCCGTGGCCGACCTGCCCGCGCTCCTCGAGGCCAGCAACCTGGCGGCCGGCCCCTCGTGACGCAGCCGATGCCGGTCGCGCACACGCTGGCGGCCGTGTGGCGTGGCGGTCCCGACGTCTCGGTGGAATCGGTGCCCGTTCCGCCGTTGCGGCCGGGCGATGTGTTGGTGCGAGTCCGGCTCGCCACGGTGTGCGGCAGCGACAGGCACACCGTGGGTGGGCGGCGCCGCCAGCCGTGCCCGTCGATCCTGGGTCACGAGGCCGTCGGTGAGATCGTGGCGCTGGGCGGCGGCCGGCCCGCGGCCGTAGACGGCCGGGCTTTGCGCGTTGGTCAACGCGTCATCTGGTGCGTGACGCTGCCGTGCGGCACCTGCGACCGGTGTCGCGCGGGCGTCACGGCGAAGTGCCGCGTCGTGCGCAAGGCCGGCCATGAGGCACTGGACTCCGAATGGGGACTGTCCGGCGGCTACGCCCAGCACGTTTTCCTTCCCCGCGGTTTGCCCATCGCGGTGGTCGACGACGACCTCATCGACGCGGTCGCCGCACCGGCGGCCTGTGCGACGGCCACGGTCATGTCCGTGATCGAACGCGCGGGAGACCTGAACGGGCGACGGGTGCTCGTGCTTGGCGCCGGCATGCTCGGTCTGACCGCGGTCGCCGCGGCCGGAATCGGTGGCGCCGCGGCGGTGACCGCCGTCGATCCGGACGTGGTCAGAAGGCAACTGGCGCGCAGATTCGGCGCCGGCGATGCGCGAGGTTCGGCATCCGGAGCCGGCACGTGCGACGTGTTGCTGGACTTGGCCGGCGTGCCGCCAGCGCTGGAAGGCGGGTTGGCCGCCCTCGACGTCCAAGGGATAGCCGTGCTGGCGGGTTCGGTCGCGCCGAACGCGGCCGTGGCGGTGGACGCCGAATCGGTGGTGCGCCGCCAACTGTCCATCCTGGGTGTGCACAACTACGAACCGCGGCACCTGACCGCGGCGCTGAGCTTCTTGCAGCGCACGCGCGAGCGTTTCCCGTGGCCCGAATTGGTCGCCGGCCCGGGGTCGCTTGCCGAGGTCGGCGCGTTGTTGACCGCACCCGCGGGACCTGCGCCGCGGTATGCGATAGCCCCGTAACAGCGCCGGTGGCAGCACTGCCGGGTTTACCGCACCACAGCCGCGGGTAATTTCCCCGGCAACAACCTGATTCGGTGGGCGCCGATGTCCTTTGGTGCAGCGCCGCTGGAAGGACTGACCGTGAGCGCCAAACACCGCATGCCGGAGCCACCGGAGCAAAAGCCGACGCCGACCGACCGTGGTCGGCGACGCGGGCTTTCCGGCGCCGCGACGATGTGCGAAATCGTCTCCACTTCGCTGTTGGGCGCCGCGTGCCTGATGGCGCTGGTGCTCAACGCAGGCCACCCCGAGAAGCGCGCCGTTGCCGCCAATCTCGAGCCGCCGGCCGTCTCGCAGCCGGTGAGCCAGGAAGGAACCGTGGTGGCCGTGTCGGCGGACTCGGTGACCATGCGCGGCGCCGACGGGCACGTGCAGACGTATGGCTTCACCCCGAACACCACCGTCGTCAATCACGGTAACCGCCAACCCATCACGGCCGCACCGCGTTTCACGGTCAACGACAAAGTCGTTGTGGTGGGGACCATCGAGGGCGGCAAGGCCCTGGCTACCGCCGTGGCCTACCGCGGTGCAGGGCATGGCGAGGCCCCGCCGATGGATTACGGTGACGGCCAAGCGCTTCCGTCCGGCGCCGCCTGAGCACACCGCGGCGCTAGTCTGGTGGCGACCCGGACATAGGAGGCGCCGTGAGCGGGCACGAAGCGAAGATGATCATCTTGTCGACTGACGACCTCGACGAGTCGATCCGGTTCTACAGCGAAACCCTTGGCATGCCGCTGAAGTTTCGCGACGGCGCGCACTTCGCGGCCCTCGACGCGGGCCCGGTCACGCTGGCGCTGGCGACCGCGGTGGACCATCCCATCCCCGGGCAGGTCGTGGTCGGCATCAAGACCGCGGACGTCGACGCCGCGGCCAAGGCCGTCGAGGCCAGCGGTGGCGGCATCGTGCACGGCCCCTACGACGATGCCCACGAACGACGGGCCGTGGTCTATGACAACAAGGGCAACGGCCTGGTCTTCTACAAACCACTGACCAAGTAGCCGCGCTTTTGCCGAGAGTGCCTCTGCGGCACTACTTTCCGGTGCGTTCGCGGTGCTTGCAGCCCGGCCAGCAGCACGGCCGGCGCTTGCCCTCCTCCAGCTCCTCCTGGGTCCGGCGGATGCGGCGCTCCCGAGTTGCCTGCTGCTTGGCATCCTCGACCCAACAGATGAACTCGTTTCGGGCCAACGGCGTGATGTCGCGCCAGGCGCCAAGCGCCGTGGCGTTGCCGATCAACGCGTCGCGCAGATCCGCGGGCAATTTGTGCACCACCCCGCCGGGCACCCGCTGGCCGCTCATCGATCCGCCAAATGCGCGCTGTCATCGTGTAATTCGTCACGGCGCAACGTCATCGGGGTGAGGGCGGGAACGTCGCCGCCCGCGACCACGGCGCGGGTGATCGGGGTGAGCGCTGAGAACAGCGTCTCCACCTCGTCGTCGCTGAGCGGGTCGAGCGCGGACAGGGCCAGCGTGTCGGTCATCAATTCGATGTGGTCCTTCAGTTGACGCCCGGCCGGAGTCAGCGCTCCGCCGTCATCGAGCAGCCCCCGCTCGGCGAGTCGTTGCTCGTGGTGACGCCAGGATGCCTCGTCGTAGTCACGGGTGCGGGCGAGGTAGTCGCGAGACACGTTGCCGGCCGCGGCATGTAGGACGTTCGATTCGCGCCCGGAGATGCCGGCCGCGGCGAGCACGGCCACGTGGGCGTCGCCGCGGTGCTCGCGCAACAGCGTGGTGGCGTGCCACAGCGCCGACAACGGATCGTCCGGCCAGGGCAATGCCAGATTCGCCGCGAACAGGGGACGCCCATCCAGAGGCGCGTGGCGGGCCGCCTTGCCCGCCAGTTCGGCTGCGACGCGGACCTTTTCGTCGGCGCCGAGTCCGTAGCGGCGTAACGCCGCCACCGCGGATTCGTGCCTGGCCTGCAACGCGGCCTGCGGGCCCGCGATCTCCCACGCCGCCGGCAGTGCCTTGGCGACCCGTTCGGGGGCGAAATTGTAGAAGATCGCCGTGACCAACTCCCGGGTCGCGGCGCCCAGCGGCGCCGAGCGGGCCGCGAAATAGCCCATCCAAAAACCCCGATAACCGAGCGCGTCCAACGCCGCCCGCGCTTCGGGCGCGAAATACGTCACCGCGTGCACCGGTTCGTAGCGATCGAAGAAGCGTCGGGCCAGCACCGGTTGTCTTCGCATGCTCGCAGTTAACCACTGGCGCCGGCCCCGACCAAGCACGGATCTGCGCGGCGTGAAAACGCCTCAGCCTAGGCTCGAGGCGTGACCATCCCCTACGACCGGCCCCTGCGCGAGCGGATCCGGAACAATCTGGCCGGCCATAGCCGCCGCGCGGTGACCGACCCGACGAAGCGGCACGCGGCCGTCGCGGTGGTGCTCGTCGACTCCGAGGTGGGGGAGGACCGGGTGGACCCGGTGGCGGTGGACGATTGGAATGCCGGTCGCCCGTTGCCCGCGGCCCACCTGGACGGCCGCATGGTCGATGTCTCCGGCGGCGCCGCTTTTCTGCTGTGCCGCAGGGCCTCTCGTCTCAGCACGCACGCGGCACAGTGGGCTCTGCCCGGCGGCCGCCTCGACCCTGGCGAGACCGTGGTCGACGCGGCGCTGCGCGAACTGCGCGAGGAGGTCGGCGTCGAGCTGTCCGATTCGACGGTCCTGGGCCTGCTCGACGACTACCCCACCCGATCCGGATACGTGATCACGCCGGTGGTGCTCTGGGGAGGCGGGCGGCTCGAGCTACATCCCGCGCCCGACGAGGTGGTGGCGGTCTACCGGGTGGGGTTGCACCAACTGCAGCGCGACGACTCGCCGCGGTTCATCACCATCCCGGAGAGCCCACGGCCGGTCGTGCAGATCCCGCTGGGCAACGACCTCATCCACGCACCGACGGGCGCCGTGCTGCTGCAGCTGCGGTGGCTGGGCCTGGAGGGGCGCGGTGATCCGGTCGACGGGTTGGAACAACCGGTGTTTGCGTGGAAGTAGTTACAGCGCAACCTCTTCGAGAGGCGCCTGGGCGATGAGCGGCCGGCTCGGGATGCTCTCGCGGAGAACGGGGGCCACTTCGGACTGGAACAGCTCGAGGCTGCGGCGCTGTTGGTCGCGCGTCACCCCGTCGGCATCGGCGGACAGATGCATCACCTCGTGCCCGAGTTCCCGGTGGTAGCGCCCGACCTTGTCAATCACCTGCGCGGGACTGCCCACCAACGCCGAGCTTCGCTCGACGAAGTCTTCGATCGACTCGAACACCACGGGAAGGCCGGTGCGGCGCGCGAACGCCAGACGCGCCTCGAACATCGGCCGGTAGGTCGCCACGGCGTCCTGTGAGTTCCGGGTGATGTAGAACCCGGCCGTTCCCGCGCCGACGAGGGCGTCCTCGGGCCGGTGGCCGTAGAACTCCCACCGCTGCCGGTAGTGACGAACCAGCTCGGCGTACGACTCGATGGGATTGCTGACATTGGCGGAGAAGATCGGATCGCCGTGGCGCGCCGCGAGATCGACGGAATCCTTACTCGTCGCGCTGCCGTGCCAGATCCGGATGCGGCGCTGCAACGGGCGGGGAAGTGCCTTGGCGTTGACGAGTGGCGGACGGAACCGCCCCGACCACGTCACGTTCTCACTGTCCCACAGCAGGCGAAACAGCTCGTAGCCTTCGCGATTGCGGTCCCACTGATCCTCGGGGGTCACGTGGAACAGTTCGGCCTGCGCCGCTCCGTTGCCCTTTCCGATGATCAGTTCGAGCCGCCCACCGGACAGATTGTCCAGCGTCGAGTAATCCTCGAAGGCGCGCACCGGATCCAGCAGGCTCAGCGTGGTAACCCCGGTGAACAAGGCGATCTTCGAGGTGCGCGCCGCGATGTTGCTGAGCACCACCGGTGGGGAGGACGAGATGAACGGGTCTTCGTGACGCTCACCGACAGCGAAGCCGTCGAACCCGAGTTCCTCGGCGAGCACGGCTTTGTCGAGGACATCACGCAGCCGATCGGCCGGGCTCGACTTCGACCCGGAGACCAGGTCCGGCACATGGGTGATGAGTGTGATCAGCAGAAATCTCACGTCCAACCCTCTCGGCATCCTCGGCGCCCAACCGCGATCGACTCGGCCGACGACCGGCCGCACCGGCGCGTGGGCGTCGCCACCCCGAGGTAAACGCCGTCGCCGAGCCTCCCATTCCCTATCGCAGCGGCGGCCCGCTACGCCGCCCCGCGCCTGCGTCCGCTACGGCCTCGGGTGTGATGCGGTAGCGGCCGCATCGGCGCAGTCGGATCGAAACCATGCGGCGGCGCCGCATTATCGTGGATCCGGCGCACCGAACAGCGAGCCGGCCAATTCGCCCAGCGACGTGCCCGAGACGTCCCACGCGCCGGTGGACTCGACCGGTGATTCCCGCCCCGGGCCGTATTCGTCGGGCCGCGCGACGTAACCGGTCGCCAGGCCGGCGTTTTGGGCGGCGTCTAAGTCGGAGGGGTGCGCCGCGATGAGCATCACCTCACCCGGTTCCAGGCCAAGGAAACGTGCGGGAGTGTGGTAGGCGCGCGGGTCGGGCTTGTAAGCCTTTTCGACATCGGAACCGAGCACCACGTCCCACGGCAGGCCGGCGAACTTGGCCATCTCGACCAGCAGCCCGGTGTTGCCGTTGGACAGCGGCCCGACGATCACGTGTCGCTTCATGGCCGCGATGCCGTCGACGCTGTCCGGCCACGGCGGCAGCCAGCGCCACGAGCGGGCGAGTGCGTCGACCTCGTCGCCGGGCAGCGCGCCGACAGCGACGCCGAACTGCTCGAGTGATGCGAGGAGGTTCTCTCGATGCAGGATATCCAGTGACACGAATTCCCGGCGGCCCGAACGGATTTCGGCCATCGAGGGTAGGTATCGGCTCCGCCAGTCGATTGCGAACGCGTCCGGGTCGAGGCTGACGTCGTGGCGTCGGGCGAATTGTCGTACCGTGGCGGCGATTCCGGATCGCCAATCGACGACTGTTCCGAAGGTATCGAAGAAAACGGCGCGTACGGCCCGGCCGGTCGAGGGCGAGCGGTATTCGGTCATTCCTCAGGCTAGCGCCGCGGCCGGCGGCGCAGCCGGGCACCGGCACGTAATCTCGCCGTGGAGGATGGCGACTTCAGAGGGGGCGGGGCGATGGCGGAGCGGGACGATCGCCGATACGTGATCATCGGTGCCGGAGCCATCGGCGGCACGCTGGGCGGATTGCTGGCGAGGGCAGAAACTTCCACCGTCTTGGTTGCCCGCGGCCGGCATGCCGAGGTGCTGGCGGCCGATGGCTTGACGCTGCGGACGCCGGACGGCGCGTGGCGCACACCGGTCACCGTCGCGTCGCGGCCCGACCAGGTGCAACTGACCGAGCGCGACGTGCTGGTCTTCACGACGAAAACCCAGCAACTCGACGCGGCCTTGCAGGAGTGGGTCGACCGCCCGGTGCGCGGAACACGGGGCACCGCAGGTGAATTGCTGCCGGCGATGACCGCGCTCAACGGTGTTGCCGCCGAGGAGAAGGCGCTGCGCTATTTCGCTCGCGTGTTCGGCGTCTGTGTGTGGTTGCCTGCCGTGCACGTCGAACCCGGGGAAGTGATCGTGCGGTCGTGGCCGGTGGCCGGCCAGTTTCACATCGCACGCTGGCCCGCGGGAGCGGGCGAGGCGGCCGATGCCGACCTGCTGACCGGCCTCGCCGAGGCCTGGAGCGAGGCGGGCATCCGCACCCGAATCACACCCGACGTCGCCCCGTGGAAGTACAACAAGTTGCTGAGCAACCTCGGAAACGGGGTGGGGGCGCTGACCGCCGGCGCGACGGACGCCGGTGAGATACTCGATGCGCTGCGGGCCGAGGGTGAAAATGTCTTGCGCTCTGCGGGAATCGAATTCGTGCCGTTCGAAACGTCGCGGGCGGTGCGAGCGGACGGTCCGGTCATCCGCCCCGTCCCCGGATGGGACGGTGGGCCGAGCAACTCGACCTGGCAGTCGTTCAGCCGTAACACCGGCAACGTCGAGACGGATTTCTTCAACGGCGAGATCGCCCGGATCGCGCACCGGCACGGCAACAGGGCCCCGCTGAATGCCGCGGTAGCCCGCGCGGTGCGCATGGCGGTGCGCGATGGCGCGGGCCCGGGGTGTTACTCCGCGTCGCAGTTGAGCGAACTGCTCGGGGCAGCGGCGGGCGCCTCGTCGTAGGACCGATCGGGGCACTCAACCGGTCGGCGTACGATATCGTTAGTTGTGCGAACGAATCGTGCCGCGCCTGGTTGATGACTTGATGGGAGGCTGTTGTGGCCCGAAGTGCCGGCGATACCTGGGACATCGTGACGAGTGTCGGCTTCACCGCGTTGGCCGTGTGCGCGGCGCGTGCCCTCGACGCCGGGCTGCGGCCGCCGTTGGCGAACGACGACTTCGCCGCCGGCTTCGTGGCCGCCGCCGGTGAGCCGAACCTTATTGCGGCAGTGGACAAGACGGACATGACCAGCGCGGCGGCCTTCAATGCACAGTGGGTGGGGGTGCGCACGCGATTCTTCGACGAGTTTTTCGCCGAGTCCAGTCGGTCCGGCACCCGCCAGGCCGTCATACTGGCCGCCGGGTTGGATTCTCGCGCCTACCGCCTGCAGTGGCCCGCCGGCCATACGGTGTACGAAGTCGATCAGCCGCGGGTGCTCGAATTCAAACAGCGGGTCCTCGACCAGCGGGGGGCCGTCCCGTCGACGCGGCGCGTCACCGTCGCCACCGATCTGCGTGACGATTGGGCGGGTGAGCTGATTGCGGCCGGCTTCGACCCCGGCCAATCGACGGCGTGGGCGCTCGAGGGCTTGCTGCCCTATCTGCCCGGGGCCGCGCAGGACGCGCTCTTCGACAAGCTGCACGAGTTGTCGGCCGCCGGTAGCCACCTAGCCGCCGAGCTCGGGCCGGCCCCCGGCGAAGTGCAGGAATTCGCCGACAACGTCCCCACCATCAGCCAGGACACCGACCACCCGCCGGTCGCCGAGCTGTGGTACGACGATCCGCGCACGGACACCAAAGAGTTTCTTGCCCAACATCATTGGCGGGTCACCGGCGTGGACCTGGTCGACAAGGCCGCCACCGAATACGGACGGCCCTTCCAGGATCTGCCGGTAGTGTTCGATCGGCTGCTGCGCACCAAGTTCTTCACCGCGGTCCGCGAACGCTGAGCCGCATCACCGGCGAGTGGCCGGCACGCGGCGTTCGAGAATGCTCAGCGCGCGTTCGGCCCACCGAATGTTCTCCTGTTCGAACGAGATTCCCCGGCTCAGCGTCAAATAGGGGCCAATTCGTTCGGTTCGGGCCAGGTATTCCTCTTCGCTGTGGCCGTCCAGCATGCGCGCCCGCAAACGTTCGTAACGTTGCACTTTGGCGCCCGCCCAGTGCAGCCGGTCGCGGATGAACTCGCGGACGGCCTCGATGTCGCCGGCGTCGGCGGCTTGAACCTTGACCAGTAGTTCGTCACGGATCACCGAAGGTTTCGGCGCCTTGGTCGTGAACTGCCGGATCGCGTCCCGGCCGGCTTCGGTCAGGGAGAACATGCGCTTGTTGGGCCGGCGTTCTTGCTGCACGAGTCGGGCCTGGATGAGCCCTTGCTCGGCGAGCCGGTCGAGTTCGCGATACAGCTGCTGCGGGGTCGCCGGCCAGAAGTTTGCGACGGAAGCATCGAAGTCTTTGGCCAGGTCGTATCCGGACGATTCGCCCTCGAGAAGGGCGGCCAACACCGCGTCACGCAGCGACATCGGTCGATGCTACAACGGCGCGACTATTCAACAAAGTGACTAATCGCACTCTGGACATCGCGCGACGGGCGCCCTAGCGTCGATCCCGCACGTACTCAACTAGTTGACTATGCGAGGTCGCTCATGCACCCGTTCCGCAAAGCCGTCGAAGAGCGCGACGAGGAGGCCATCCGGGCGATGCTCGCCGAAACCGTGGTCTTCACCAGCCCGGTGGCGTTCAAGCCCTACGTCGGCAAGCCGATCACCGCCGCGATCCTGCGCGGGGTGTTGCGGATCTTCGAGGACTTCCGCTACGTCCGCGAGATTCACGACCCCGGCGGGCGCGACCACGCTTTCGTGTTCGAGACCGGCATAGCCGGGGCTCCCGGGGTGAAGATCACCGGATGCGACTTCCTGCACTTCGACGACGACGGACGCATCGACGACTTCATGGTGATGGTGCGCCCGCTGTCGGGCGCGACGGCCTTGTCCGAGGCGATGGGCGCCCAATTCGGTCGCATCCAGCAGGAGGCGCTGGAATTGGCCAATCAATCCGGCACCGCGTAGAAGTATGACCATGCGGATTGGACTGAGCATCAACTATGCGGGCGGATTCAAGGACGTCGCCGCCGAGGTGGCCGACCTGGAACGCGCCGGGCTGGACATTGTCTTTGTGCCCGAGGCATATTCGTTCGATGCGGTGAGCGCGCTGGGTTACCTGGCCGCCAGCACCGAACGGGTCGGGCTGGCCTCGGGCATCCTGCAGCTCTACACCCGAACCCCGACCCTCACCGCGATGACCGCCGCCGGCCTGGACTACGTCTCCGACGGGCGTTTCACCCTGGGCCTGGGCGCTTCCGGTCCGCAGGTCATCGAGGGATTTCACGGTGTTCCCTACGACGCCCCGATCGGCCGGACTCGCGAAGTCATCGAGATCTGCCGGCAGGTGTGGCGACGCGAGACTGTGCAACACCAGGGCAAGCACTACACGATCCCGCTGCCCGCCGACCAGGGCACCGGCCTCGGCAAACCGCTCAAGCTGATCAATTCCCCTGTCCGGGAGCGTATTCCGATACTGGTGGCCGCGCTGGGACCCAAGAACGTCGAACTGGCCGCCGAGATCGCCGAGGGCTGGCAACCGATCTTCTATCTGCCCGAAAAGGCGCAGGACGTGTGGGGGGACTCCCTGGCCGCCGGCCGGGCCAAGCGCGACCCCGAGCTTGGTGACCTCGACATCTACGCCGGTCCCGTCCTGGCCATCGGCGAAAACGTCGAGCCGCTAAGGGAATTCGTCAAACCGCACCTGGCCCTCTACATCGGCGGGATGGGAGCCAAGGGCAAGAACTTCTATCACGCCCTGGCCACCAAATACGGCTACGGCGCGCAGGCCGACCGGATCCAGGAGCTTTACCTGGCCGGCGACAAGGACGGCGCCGCCAAGGTGGTGCCCGACGATCTGGTGCGCGACGTCAACCTGATCGGCACCCGCGAATTCGTCAAGGAGCGGCTGGCGGCGTTCCGTGAGGCGGGGGTCACCACCCTCAACGTGGCGCCCATCGCGTCGACCACGGCGGAGCGGATCAAGCTGATCGAGACGCTGCGCCAACTGGTTTGATCGCCGGCGCGGGCCGCGAGGAATCAGTCCTGGCGGTGGCTGTCTCGGCGTAACCGCACCGCCCGGGCGACCGCCGTTACGGTGGCCAGCACGGCCATCACGGACAGGATCACCACCGAAACCGCCGAGCCGACGATGGCCAGGATCAGCGGCAGGGCAAAGCCGACGTACGTGACGACGTAGAACACTCCGGTCAGAGCCCCGCGCAGGCGTGGCGGCGCGGCGGCCTCGAGGTCGATCAGGCCTTCACGCAGGCACAGGCCCGAGGCGCAGCCGAGAACCACAAACAGCGGGAGACCCAACGCCGGGGTCAGCGCCGGGGGCGCCAGTGCGGCTACCGCGTAGCCGAGCGCCGCCAGCACCGCACCGACGGTGCCAGACTGCGGACCCCACCGAAGCGCGCGGGCCAGAACCTGTACGACGCCACTGACACCGTTGACGATCAGGGTGGCCGTGCCGGCCGCCAGGGGAGCCGCGAGCGCGGTGTGCAGCCGGGTGGGGATGGTGACGAAACCCAGTGTCGCCGAGGCGTACACCCATGGCGCCAGCGGTATGGCCCAGCTCAGGGCCCGGCTGACTCCCCGCACGGCCGGGGCGGCCGGGGCCACCCGCCCCGAGTCGTACCCGGCGGCCGGGCGAGCCACCTCGGCGCGGCGGGCCGCACCGATGACGGCGCACGTTGCCAGCACCACGATGGCCGCGG